>JBAZGP010000235.1:0-5841 GCA_041652835.1 Lutibacter sp.
GTCACAGAAGCTTTTATTTCCCAAAAACTCTTAAATTTTTCTGCAGAAAAAGTTGAAGCCATAAAAAATACCATTTTGAATATTTATGAAAGAATTCATATTGATGTTATTGATTATGAGGGAATTATCAACCTTTTAATTCATGATAAAAAGAATGTAGGCGGACAAGTGAATTTTGTGCTTTTAACCGATTTTGAACAATTTAAATTGGATTGTAAAGTTGAAAAAACATTGCTTATTGATGCTTTGGATTATTATAATTCTGAACAATAATTTTCATTTATAGCAAATTTATTTATTATGCTTCTATCTTTGAAACTATAAAACGCCAACTTTCAATCTTTATAAGGGCTGATTTTCTTAATATTTTTAAACCAATAATTGATTAAAATTAATGCCATGACAAAAGAAACTACAATAAAATTATTTGAGGAAAAAAAAGTAAGAACTCATTGGAATGAAGGTGAAGAAAAGTGGTATTTTTCTGTAATTGATGTAATTGAGGTTTTAACTGGGAGTACAATTCCTAAAAGATATTGGAGCGACTTAAAAAAGAAGTTAACAAAAGAAGGAAGTCAGTTGTACGAAAAAATCGTACAACTGAAATTTGAAGCTGCGGATAGTAAAAAATATGCAACAGACTGTTTAGACACAAAGGATTTGCTTCGGCTAATCCAATCTATTCCCTCTCCTAAAGCTGAACCTTTTAAACTTTGGTTAGCCAAGGTAGCAAGTGAACGCTTAGAAGAAATGCAAGACCCAGAATTGAGTATTGACAGGGCATTAGAGCAGTATCTACATTTAGGTTATTCAGAAAATTGGATTAACCAACGACTCAAAAGCTTAGAAATACGAAAAGAGTTAACAGATGAATGGAAAATGAGAGGATTGAAAGAAGGCGTGCATTAGCAATTAATTTTATACGGCTGTTGGGCTTCATACGAACAAAAAAATTTAGTTTAAAATATAATCTGATTTTTTGTAACTTTGGATTTAAGATATAAAAAAATGAATAAACAAACTTCTAAAATAGAGTTGGTAAAAATAATTCTCAATATTGAGAATGATAAATTCATTGAAAAAATCACAGAATTTATTCAAAAGGAAAAAATTGATTTTTGGAATGAGTTGAGTTTGTCCGAGCAAAAAGAAATCGAAAAAGGAATTAAAGAGTTGAATAAAGGAAAAAGAGTTGAGTTTAACGACTTTTTGAAAAAGATTTCTTGATGAAAGTATTTTTATCAGAATTAGCTGAAAATAAGCTCTTAAAATTGAACGATTTTCTTTTGGAGAACTGGAATTTAAAAGTTCGTAATGATTTTATTAAAAAGCTAACTTCTAAAATTAAACAGATTTCAAAACGACCTGAAAGTTGTCCTCAATCTTCTGAGTTTAAAGGACTTTTTAAATGTGTTGTAACAAAACAGACAACTTTCTATTACAGAATAAGCTTTGACAAAAAAGAAATTGAGATTATTACAGTTTTTGACACAAGACAAAATCCGGATAAATTAAAAAAAGATATAAGATAGTACGAAAGCCCAACACCGTATATAATTTATGCTTAAATTTGAACTAAAACAAATGCACAAACAATCAATAAAAATTTGTTACGTACGAGAAACCTCGGGTTCTTAGGTCGCACAAATCATAATACAAATATGTTGTGCGTTCGTTTTTATTCAGGATATTCTTCATTCATCCATTTTTATTTAAAGAATATATGGTATTAAGGCTTTTGTTCTTTTTTTGTATTCAATATACTGATTCCCAAAATTCTCCATCAGTAGTTTTTCCTCTTTTGTAAGTTTGAACCAAAATGAGATAAAAACTATTAGAACTGCTATAATTCCTCGATAATCTCCAACAATTATCGTGTTTCCAGTAAAAACTAATAAAAGTCCAGTATAAATAGGATGTCGAACTATTTTGTACATTCCACTTTGTATCAGCTCGTGATTTTCTTTTTTTTGCACGGATAAACTCCAATTTCTACCTAATTTGTATCTTGACCAACACGAGATAACCGCACCAAATATGCAAAATATCAATCCAATAATTCCAATAAAATTGGTGTGTGGCACAAAGTTTTCCCTAATCAGAGTATGTCCAAACCATTCTCCAGGTCCCAACAATAATATGGCAACAATTAAAGGAAGCCAATAAAATAGAAATCGTTTCAGGAAAGACTCTTGACTCTTAACCTTTTTTGCAGTAAACCCTGAAACAAACCAATAGGTCAATACGATTAACCAAGTGATTTTCAGTCCAATTTTTATGTATTCACTCATAAGTTAATTTTAAAATTGGCTTTTTTACTATTTGCTTTTTCATCCCAAAAAGAATCCTTGGAATGTGAAAAGGGTAAATCAAAAAGCGGTAAATAAGTATGATAACAGGAAAAGAACTGATGAAAAGCAGTCCTATTTTAGCTGGAATGTTTAAATCGAGCTGGATGATATAATACCCGAAAACTACCAGTACGGTTTGATGAAGTATGTAAAACGGATAAATAGCCTCATTCATTTTTTGTAACCACCGACTGGGTTTATTTAAGCAAATCTGAGCGTAACCCAACAAGGTCAAAACAAAGCACCAACCCACCAGACAACCCAAGGCGAACCAAATAGCCCATCGAATAGGGATACTTAAATAGGGAGCTATGAATTCGTTAGGTAGATAATAATAGCCGTAGAACAACAGGGTACTCAATACAAAAACGACAAGATGAAACCGTCTAAACTTTTGTAAGTTTTCCCAAAATACTTGGGAGCTCGCTAGTAAAATTCCTGTAATAAAATAATATGTATATAAAAAAGTAGTTGATAAATTACTCAAAGACGAGGAATCAGTTGGATAATACTTTTTAAGCACTACTGTTATAATCATCAAAGGAACCACTCCTAACAATAATCCAATTTTATAGGAAGTTATTTTTTCAAACCAAGCAACAAGATGACGAGATTTTTGTGATTTAAAAAATAAAATCAATGGAATCAATAGTACCGAAATGACATATAGATTTTTGATAAACCAGAGGTGATTGATTTCAAAACGGCCGTTTTTGTAGAGTTCCCAATAAGAAGTGAATTCGTTGACATATTGATAATAGTTCTGTGGAGGTACGATAAACAGCACGCCAAAAAAAAGTGGGATTAAAAGTCTGCTCGTACGCTCTTTAAAAAATTGCTTCCAAGTTCGTTTAGAAAAAGCAAATACCGTTCCCGTTCCTGATATTAAAAAAAGTAGAGGCAGTCTAACTTGTTCAAAGAACACCATAATGTCATCTAATAGCTTACTTGATTCGGAATTCATAATGTGAAAATCGTCACCATTAAAAGGCATTCCTAAGTGATGGAAATAAACGGCTAAAATGGCAATGACACGCAACCAGTCTAAATCGTATCTCCGTGTTGTAGTATTCATAATTATTGTTTTTTATGCTGGCAAACATAAATACAAAAACAATGTAGTGATAGATTTAGTGACCGATGACAAGCAAAAGTGACGAAATGCAAACTTAGTTGCTATCGAGATTGGAATAAACATGATTAAATTCTTGAATCGTGGATCGGGAAACGGGAATAGTTCCTTCAGGATAGTTTTTTAAGCGAAGTGCATATCCTTGAGCATTGCCCATAATGGATTCAACAGCTTGCAGATTTACCAAATAAGAGCGATGCACTTTAAACACATAAGAAAAAGAACTTAACTGTTCTTCAAACTCCTTTAAAGTCATTCGCTTTAACAATTTTTGGAATCCGTTTACACTACTACAAGCAATTTCGATATAGTTACTCTCTACTTTTGCAAAAAGAAACTTCTCCATATTCAGTTCAAATTGTTCTCCCACTATAGGCGTAGTAATATGTACAGAATTACTGATGGTTGTTGTTGATGGTTGAGTAGGTAGCTTTTTTAAAAAACTAAGGTGTTTGTACAAAAGGCGTTCTAAGTTTAGTGGCAGTAAAATAATAAGGAGTAAACTGCCTACCAAAAAGGTATTTCGGATTTCTTCCCAAAGATAACGCAACGACCAATTATCGGGATTGGTATAAATAAAATCTCGAAGTAAAAAATCGGCAAGACCAATAAGGAGCAGTATGAGTGATAAGTGTAAAAATTCCTTTCCGAGCGTCCAACGGCTCGTGTCTTTTACATTTTTATTAAGCAAAAAAAGATAGCATAGAGCAATCGGTATTGGAATAAATGCGTGCAACATTATAATCCATAAACTACTTATTTTGTGCTCAGTCTCATTCATAGTAAAGGGCTCAAACAAATAGGTAAACAGAAAGCTTACAATGGCTAGACAACAGAGGAGTAAAAATACTTTTTTTAAGTCTTCATAATAAAAAGGATAAGCCTGTTTGGTATAAACGTTGATTTTCATTAAATATTCTTTTGGCTATAAAAGTAGCCTTTTTATAGAAATGCAGTATTATTTATCTGATGGCAATATAAAGAGTTTTTGATAAATTTTCAACTCTAAAGCCAATTAATGAACCCAAAAGTTGATACTTATATTGATAAAAATCACCGATGGCAATTTTAGTTTTATCAGAAATCTATCTTCCTTTTAGTTAGGATTTAAGTGTATCAGAAATAATCCAAAATCTTGTTTCCAATAATCAATGACCAATAAATTGTTCATTTAGTAAAATAGAAGATTTAATGTCTTACATAAATTTGAAGAATAACTTGTTTCAAAATGGCTCACAACAGATATTATCACCAAAGCTTGGGCAGACAAAACAACTAAAGAATATAAAATTCTGAAAGGTTTAAAAAAAGAAAATCTTCGAGATAATATGACCAATACTGAGTTGATTTTAAATATGTTGGCTGAAGCCTCTACAAAAGATATTTCTCAAGCTGTAAACCCGGAGACTTTTGATGAAAGTAAAAAGGTAGCAAAACAAGGCGGAAATGTTGCCAAAGTTGCACTTAAAGAGTTGGAAGCAAAAACAGGTAAAAAGGTTGTTACCGCAATTAATGCAAAAATGACATTAAAAGAAAATACCACCAAAAAAATAAATCAAAATAATAATGAAATCGAATAGCTACTAAGTAAGTGTTATTCTTGATGGACTCGTTCAAAAATGAACAGTACACGTCTTAAAAAATTTCGCTATCAGAGTCTTAAAAAAGCTAACAACAATTAACAAGCACTTCCCTATAAACTTCCAAGTATGCAGGTAAAACGTGATCTAAACTGAATTTTTTTGCTTGTGCCAACGCGTTCTGCTTAAATTGTTGTAACCTGTCCAAATCCTCTAAAATATAAATACCGTTTTTTGCCATATCGTCGGTATCTCCAACATTGCTTAAAAAACCTGTAACACCCTGAACGTTCACTTCGGGTAAACCACCGGAATTTGTCGAAATTACAGGCGTTCTGGCTGCCATTGCTTCCAATGCTGCTAAACCAAAACTTTCGGTTTCTGAAGGCAGTAAAAACAAATCGGAATAACAAAGTAACTTATTTACCTCATGGCTGTTTCCCAAAAAGAGGATTTTATCAAAAATTCCTAAATTTTTAGCTTGATGCTCAATACTTTCTCTATCAGGACCTTCTCCAACCACCAATAATTTTGATGGAATTTCTTTCTGAATTTTATAAAAAATAGTAATTACATCAGCAACTCGTTTTACCGGACGTAAATTGCTGACATGCGTTATAATTCGTTCATTTTTATCTGCAATAGTATGGCGTTGACATTCTTCAGAATCAATTTCGGGGTATTTTTCAAAATCAATAAAGTTATAAATCACTTTTATGTCTTTGGTAATATTAAATAAACGTAAAGTGTCTTTACGCAAACTCTCTGATACCGTGGT
>JBAZGP010000236.1:0-5800 GCA_041652835.1 Lutibacter sp.
GGCTTTAGCGGTTGCAGCTCTGTTGGTTACTTTTTTATCGCCAACATTTACCATTTTTGGTTGGTTTTTTAGGTTGATATGAGAAAATTTAGTCACTTTATTTTAGTTTTTAATTTTTTATAATAATTTATCTTTTAAAAAGTAAACTATATACAATCAGATTTTGACCATTTAAACGCAAAGTCGCAAAGTTTTACGCAAAGTTCGCGAAGTTTTTTAATATTGATTTCTCTATATGAAATTCAAGCATCATTTATTGACGTTTTGGGAAATCTAATTTTTTAATACATAACATTTTACCATTATTATTTTAATTAATTCTTCAATGTTATAACTAAACACTCAAAATTAAAAACTCCTATACGGCAGCACAGGAAAAACTTCTCCTCTGGTAAAGTTACTTCTATCATCCGGCAATTCCAAAAAAGCGTCAGAATCCACCAAATTTGCCAAATCTCCCGAACCTTTTCCAGCAACCGGAGTTGCGAATAGTTTTCCGTCAATTTGATTTAATTTCACTTGTAAAAAATAAGTCAGTTCTGGTTTAAAATAGAAATCTTCGCTTAAAATTGCCTGTTGTTTATTTTCAAAATTTAAGCCTACGGATTTATAATACCAAGGATAAAAATATTTAACACAGCCCACAAAAGTGGCTACTGGATTTCCTGGAAATGCGAATATCGTGCTTCGGCTCCGCTCAGCACTGACTTTTTCACCAAACCAAAATGGTTTTCCTGGTCGTTGTTTTACCTGATGAAAAAGTTTTTTTACACCCAATTCGTGCAACACTTCGGGAATAAAATCAAATTTTCCTTTAGAAACTGCGCCACTAAACAACAATACATCATAGTCTTTTAAAAGCGATTCAATTTTGGTTAAAAGCACCTTCTTGTCATCTAAAATATGGGTGGATTTGGCTTTAATATTTAGCTTTTCTAATAGGGAAACCAAGGTAAAAACATTGCTTCTTCTAATTTGATGCGCTTCAGGAAATTCAGAAACTTCCACCAACTCATTACCCGTTGAAACAATCATCACTTTTGGTTGTTTTGCTACTTTAACCATCGATTTTCCAACCGATGCAAAAACACCAATTTCGGCGGCAGAAATAAGCGTATTTTCTTTTACCAATAAATCACCTTGTTTTTTGTCAGTTCCTTTTAAGTGAATATTTTGAAACGTTTTTATTGTCTCTAAATTTATTGTTGCAATTCCTTTTTCCACGGTTAATAATTCATATTGAATTACAATATCAGTGTTTTTTGGAAGCACAGAGCCCGTCATAACTTCAATGTAATTGACCGTGTTTTTAAGTGTTAATTGCGGACTTCCTGCAGCCTGAATTCCTTCAATTTTAAATAGGCGTTGCCCTTTATTAAAAACTTCTTCAGCAATGGCAATTCCGTCCATACTTACCCTGTCAAAAGGTGGAAAATCGCGATCGGCAAAAATATTTTCTTTTAAAACTCTTCCCAAAGAATCGATAAAATCAACTTCTTCAGTGCCAAAATTTTCGGCATGATTTACAACGATTTCTAATGCTTTATTTACTGTGATTAAGTTCATAATTATTTTAAAAGAAGATGGTCTAAATAGTCTTAAAATTGCTATTTTGACATTATATATTTTTAATTGTCAATTAATTTATCCGCCAATTGTTGACATGCTTTCCGAAACATTGTCATCACGAGCAGCCTCAGCAATAAAACCATTTTCAGGTTTGTGATGAACTGTGTTGATAAACATGTTTTTTAATTCCTCATCACTTGCGCCATTTCTTATGAAATCTCTGACGTTAAAAACCCCACCGTCAAACAAACAATTTTTAAATAAGCCAATTGCCGTAATTCTAATTCTGTTGCAATCGTGGCAAATAGTACGTGTAAAAGCAGGGATTACGCCAAAAGTTCCTTCGTAATTTGGAATGCGATAATTGATGGAGGTAGATGATTTTTTAGATATAATGGGTTCAATATTAGAATAATGACCTTTTATATGAGCCATTATTTTATTATAATTCCACACTTCTTCCATATGTCTTTGTCCTTTTCCGTTAAAAGGCATTTCTTCAATAAAACGAATGGCGATATCTTTGTTTTTGGAAAGCTCTATAAAATCGATAATTTCATCGGTATTAACCCCAGATTGCACCACCACATTCAGTTTTAATTTGAGATTGCTTTTCTCCAATTTTTCAAAAGTATCATAAACGCTGTCAAAAACATCTCTTCGCGTAATTTTTGCGAATTTTTCTTTTTGCAGGCTGTCTATGCTCAAATTAATGGCGTTGATTTTTAATTCTTCCAGCTTTTCAATGTGGTTTGAAATTAAAGCACCATTGGTAGTAATGTTAATTTCTTCTAATTTATCATTAAAAGAAAGCGATTCCAAAAAATTCACAAAATCCCTTCTCACAAATGGTTCACCACCTGTTAACCGCACTTTATTTACACCCAACTCAGAAAGCACACGAATAATTCGATACATTTCTTTATAGGTAAGCAACTCCTTTTTATCAACAATATCAACACCTTGAACTGGCATGCAATATTGACAACGCAAGTTACAACGATCGGTAATTGCCAATCGCAAATAGTTTATTTTTCTGCCGAATTTATCTGTTAATTCCATTAATTAAGAGTTATTCTATTCCGTCCCAAAGTTATTAAATCTTCTCTTTCCAATTTTCCCAAAGTTCTTGAGACTGCTTCTCTGGAAACTTTTAAATCACAAGCAATATCAATATGCTTTTTATTGATTGTGTTGTTACTGGTTACCAATCTTGTATATTCCAAATATTTTAACAATCTAACCTCTAAATTTTCAAAAGCAACATCATTAATTTTTTCAATTAAAAAGTCCGTTTGCTGCTGATTTAACTTAAAATAAAATGCACGCCAAGAGCTGTATTTTAAAAACCACAAAATTACAACTTTTGCCGGTATTGCAATGTATGTTACGTTACTTTCAGCATTTAGTCTAATTTCCCATTTTTTATTTTCTATAGCGTAAGTTAAGGCGATTGCACTGGTTTGTTTAGCGGATAAATAATGCAAAAAAATTCCGTTTCCTTTTCGGTCACAACGCTTTACTTTTACAACTCCAGATACAATTAAAGGAATAAATTCAATATTTGTTCTTATATCTAAAATTATTTTATCGGGCGCTACCGTTTTTAAAATGCCCTTATTGCAAATTTCATTTCTTAAATTTTCTTCAAACAAATCATAAAAATTTGCGGCAACAATGTCATGGATTTTCATTATGGCTTTAGCAGCTTCTTAATGAAATAATTTACTTTTGGAAACGCCATAAAGAAATGTACCATCCGTTGAACAAAGTGCTTTTAGATTTGATGACATACCAAAGTGTTCACCAAAATAATAAAGCAGAAACATCATAAGAGCAATTACAGGGTCGGCAACATACCATGACCAAGGTTGTGTAATAAAATCCATAAAATAGTTAGTTAGTAAAATTAAAAATATCGTATAAATTACGCTATGGTGTGATTAATATCACATAAATTAAAATTTCAAAATTTCAATCTTATTTCTGTGCAATTTTATTTTTCCTTCATTTTCAAGTTGTTTTAGCAATCTTGAAATAACAACTCTGGAAGTGTGCAAATCATAAGCGATTTCCTGGTGTGTGGTGGCTAATGCGGTTTCTCTCATAATTTGCGCCTTGTCTGTCAAGTATTTATACAAACGCTCATTCATTTTCCATCATTTCATTCAAACGAATGTTGTAGCTTTCAATCACAAAATCTCTCCAGGATTTATATTTTACCAGCCATTCATCCAACTTTTCTTTTGGTAAAAAGATAATTTCAGATTCTTTCTCTGCAATTGCCCTAATGCCACATTTACCATTTGAAATAACACTTGCAAACGAACTGGCACAAGTGTCGCCACGCTCTAAAAAATATAATAAAATTTCCTCGCCAAATTTATCTTCCCTCACAATTTTAATGGCACCTTCCAACAACAAAGGAACGCCTTTCATTTTATCGCCCAAATCAACCAATACTTCATTTTCACGTAATTTCTTATAAACTCCAACCTGAACAATTTCATCAAGCAGTGCTTTTTCAAATACAAATGAAAAATATTTTTCTAACTTTTCTCTCATCTTTTTTCTAAATAATTTAAAATTTTTGTAGTTGCTCCAGTTTTATCAATCACATATTTTTGCGATCTATTTCCCGCTTCAATGCGAATCTGATTCAATTTAAAAAAATTTTCTAAGTGTAAAGATAATCCTTTAGAGTTATCCACAACAAAACAAGCCTTAATTTTCACCAAATCAATGGCTTCATTAAATTTATGATAATTTGGACCAATTAGTATTGGAATGCCAAAAGTTGCCGGTTCCAAGACATTATGAACTCCAGTCTTTGTAAAACCTCCACCAACAAAAGCAACATTGGCATAACTGTAAATTTTTGTAAGAATTCCTACAGTATCAATGATAAAAACCTGATATTCGGAAAGATTTTTATTGTCCTTTTCTGAAAACAAAACCACCTTTTTTGAAATGCTGTCTTTTAAATCCGCAATGTCTTTTGGGTTAATATTATGAGGTGCAATAATAAATTTTTCATTTTCTGAAGCATTATTATTAATATAGTCCACCAACAAAGTTTCATCCGCTGCCCAAGTACTTCCAGCAACAACCGTATATTTTTCATTTATAAATTCTTCAATAAAAGAAAGTTTGTTGTTTTGTTGGGTAATTTCAAAAACACGGTCAAAACGTGTATCGCCGCTAATGGTAACATTGTTAAAATTAATATTATAAAGCAGTTGTTTTGAGTTTTTATCCTGAACAAAAAAATGAGAAAAAGTAGTTAGTGATTTTCGCATCCAACCACCATACCACTTAAAAAAAGGTTGATTTTTTCTAAATATTCCTGAAATTAGTATTGCTTCGATATGGTTGTTTTTCAGCTCTTTAAGCAAGTTTGGCCAAAACTCATATTTCACAAAAATCGCCAATTGCGGATGAACAATTTTAAGAAATTTTTTTGCATTTTGGATAGAGTCTAAGGGCAGATAACAAACCACATCAGCATTTTCATAATTTTTACGCACTTCATAACCCGAAGGCGAAAAAAATGTAAGCACCACTTTTTTAGTAGGAAATTTTAGTTTTAGTTTTTCAATAATTGGCCGTCCTTGCTCAAATTCTCCCAAAGAAGCACAATGTATCCATATAACCTCATCAGTTTTTCCAATTGCTTGTTGTAATTTAAAGAAAGTATGTTTTCTTCCATCAATAAAAAGTTTAATTTTTTTATTGAAAAGTGCCGCCATTTTTAACAAAAATTCGGCAACTAAAATAAGTATATTGTATAAAAAGTACATAAACTCACAAATGTACTAAATAGCGCATAAAAAAACTCCCAAACTTTAAAGTTTGGGAGTTTAAAAATATATTAAATCTAAATGTTATGCTTCGATAGGATCGATAGATACATAAGATTTATTGTCTTTCTTTTTTGAGAATTTCACCAAACCGTCCACTCCAGCGTGCAAAGTGTGATCTTTTCCCATATATACGTTATCACCAGGATGGTGTTGAGTTCCTCTTTGACGGACAATAATATTACCCGCAATTGCAGCTTGTCCTCCAAATATTTTTACTCCTAGTCGTTTCGATTGCGATTCCCTACCGTTTTTTGAACTACCTGCTCCTTTTTTATGTGCCATGACCTTATGGTTTTAAAATTGTGATTCTTATTTAGTTAATGCTTCAATTAATTCGGCTTTCTTCAAAGAAGTGTATCCTTCAATAC
>JBAZGP010000237.1:0-5800 GCA_041652835.1 Lutibacter sp.
GAAAGTTTTTGAAAAATACAAAATGACAAATTCATTTACATCATCTGAAAACTTAAATAACAGACTGGTAAAAGGTTTAGACGGAAATGGAGAAGTTGTTACTAATTGGGATTTTGATGTTCTTTTTGGTGGTGGTGGAATTTTATCTTCAACAGAAGATTTGGTAAAATTCGCAAACGCACAATTTAATCCTAAAAATAAAGAACTTGCATTGACAAGAAAACCAACTTTTGACATTAATGAAAATATGAAAATTGGCTTAGGTTGGCATATTCTCAAAACAGAGAAAGGTTTTAATTGGGTTTGGCATAATGGAGGAACTGGAGGTTATTCTTCTTCTATGGTTTTAGATGCTGAAAAGAAAAATGGAGTTATTATCTTATCAAATGCGTCTAATATAAATGATAATATAGACGATTTATGCTTTAAATTAATGAAACAAATTGAAAATCAATAACATCAGCTAACATCGGTTTGGCAATATGGCGGGTTTAGTGCAAACATCAAGCTTTTTTTTCAAATAAACTTTAGTGCAAACTTGAAAATTTCGGCTTCGAAAACCGCCACATCGCCAAGCCGAGAACCGTTATGCGTAATTGATGAACGTGATAAAATTAATATTGATTACATTCTTGACTTTCAATTGTGTCTATGCGCAATCTTGGGAAGTTAAAATTACGGGTAACTTGAAGAGTTCTGATAATGTTATGCTCTCAGAAATTCCTATTTTGCTTTGTACAAATAATGATACTGTGTTTATTGTCAAAACTGATGAAAATGGTGGATTTGAATTCAAAACGACATTTACATATGGGAATGATTACACTTTAAAACTAAATATTGAAAATCAAAACCCGAAAGACTATAATTTCCATTTGTTTAGTAAAGAAGATACAGCAAGAATGTCTGAATACCAATTAGACTTGAAATTGCCAATTTTATTTCATGATAAATTTGATAATAGTGTTTACTACGAACTAAATGAAATTAATAATTTTCAAAATTTCGAAATGGAGTGGTTTAAAGGATTATTGACTCGATATCCAGAAATGTGTTTAGAATTTGTACAAACAATTAACCCAAATGAAAAACGAAAGATTGCCCTAAAGCGCATAAGGTATTTCCAAGAAGAACTAGTTAAAGCAAACTGTGATATGAAACGAATAAGTTTCAGGAATGAAATATTAATTCTAAGTGACCAAATGATGATTGAAGATTATAGGTCAAGAATTCAAGGAATTATAACTTCAATGGACGGAGACTGTAAAAAATAAATACGCATAACAGTGCCTTAAGCGCCAGCCCAAGATCTTTCTTCGAAACAACAATAAATTTGAAATAAAAAACTTTAACTTCGGTACAACGATTTATTACAAAGTTGGGCCGATCGCCTAGGCACAAACCGTTAGAGTACATCATCCACTCCCGTCCATCACACAAAATAAATTTGGAAAATAGTAACTTATAAGTTACATTTGCATCATGAATCAAAAAGTCCGTGAAGTTGTTGAATTTGAGAATCACTTTAGTGAATTCCTTAAGAAGCAACCCATTAAGGTTCAAAACAAAATATTTAAGATAATTGAAGCCATAGAAACTCTCGAAAGAGTGCCGAGTAATTATCTAAAAATGCTTGTTGGAACAAATGGACTTTATGAAGCACGGATTCAATTAGGATCTGATATTTGGAGAGTGTTTTGCTTTTTCGACAATGGGAAACTGGTCATTTTATTGAATGGCTTCACAAAGAAGACTCAAAAGACACCCAAAAATGAAATTGAAAAAGCTTTGCAATTGATGCAGAAGTATTATGACACAAAAAAGAAATGACATGAGCACAAGAGGATGGAAAGAAATCAAAGATGAAGTATACGGTAAAAAAGGTACTTCTCGTCGTGATGAGTTGGAGCGTGAATTCGAGTCATTTAAGATCGGGTTGCTTCTAAAAAAGGCTCGCGAAGAAAAACACTTGACACAAGAACAACTTGCGGATTTAGTGGATAAGAAAAGAACTTATATTTCCAGAGTTGAAAATGATGGAAGTAACATGACGCTAAAAACATTATTTGATATTGTCGAAAAAGGATTGGGTGGGAAAGTAAAGATCTCCATTCAAATTTAAGGACGTACTCTAACAGCAAGCAAGCGCCAGCCCAGATCCTACTTAAAAACACAAATAGTTTTTAAAGATTAAGTTTTATCTTCGGAGTAACGATCTTGTGAAAAGTGGGCCGTGCGCCTAGCACCAAACCGTTACCGCCAATGGTAGTGAGACCCGAAAATAAATTTGTCTAATTCGAAAATTATACGTTAATTGAAATACTGAAAATATAAAATCTATGGCAGACTTACCTCAACCACAAGACATCCCATGGCAACCTCTATGTGTCAGTCAGGACATGATGGATCCAGTTTTTTGTAATCACAAGTTTCCTATCGCATGGAGGTCATCACTTGCAATTGCAGCCTACGAAACTGATCCGACAACACTTCCTGTTCCGTTTTGTGCTGGTAAGTTGACCTATGTTAAAATTACAGCTACAATTACAGGTTACCAACCGACTGACCAAGAATTAACAGATGGTTATGTTGAGTTCGGCAACACGCCAGTCGAAGCAATTTTGGACGATATTTTTGACACCTATTTCGGTTGTTATGGAGCACTTTTAAATGTTGCTGTTTTTCCTAATTCTACGTTGAATTGGAAACTTCCTGCATATCCGAAAATTTTTGAATTTGAACCAAAGAATAGAGATTTAATCCAGACATCAACAGAAGCTGGTGAGGTTTTGACTGCATCAAAAAATGATGTGAGTACCGGACATTCATTTACTAGTACGAATAGCTCTACAACTGGAATATCTGGAAACGCTACTTTTGGCAACGTAGTTAATCCAGCAGAAGGCGCTACAGCTAATCAATTTGGCGGTGAATTGGGTTTTACTCAAGAATGGGGACAAACTCAAGAAGATTCAAGCACTGTTAGTTCAGACGCTTCAACGGAACGAAGTGAAACACAATCTACCACCACGAATATTGAACAAATGTATAATTTGCTTAGTGGCTACCATACTGGTACCAATAGAGCAGTACTTTTCATGTTGCCAAGACCTCATTTGTTACAACCAACTAATAGACGCACATTTGCTCAAGGGTTACGGATTATTGAAGGAATTCAAGAATTCTTTTTTATAGTGGTTCGAGACCCAGCAATGGAAGGCATTTGCATAGAGGCTCGTTTAGATACCGGGCACTATCCGGAAAATATTCAAATACAAGAACCCGAATTACAATATGAAACAAGTACAGCGGACTTTGTCGTACAAAAGCATGCAAACAGCGGGATTAACCCTCAAGTAACACAATTGGACACGGTCTATACTGTGCCTTCAGGATGGGTTGTCGATACAAGGGTAACGCCTCCAGGTCCTTTTGGAGATTCGGGACATATTGGAATCCATGACACGGACATAGGATCTAATTCTCAAGGAGCCCCTGTCAATTATAATTATCAGGCTATCTCACCTACACAAGTATTTGTTAGTGGACACATTCAAGGAGCGGGTCTTTTTGGTCCAGGCGCAATTTTTAATCATAAATACACAGTTTTTCTCCGTTCAGAACAACCGAAACCCTCTGATATTGGTGATTCAGTAGATATTGGACAACTTTTTACCACATCACGAAATCTTTGTTGTTGTTTTCATAAAGTTCCAACCAATCCATGTTTAACTTTAGGAAAGTTAATTGCTCCATTTCCTTCTGATCCGGATACAACTTATACTAAAATCCTTTCACAAAGAAATATCAAGATACCAAAAAACCTTTTGGAAGACATGACTGTCAACAAAAGTTTGGAACCAGCAGTAAAAGCATTGTTAAAGGAAATAAAGAATATACTTATTACATCACGTAGTGGTAAATTTAATTATACTGATGAGGATATTGAAATCACATTTTTAGATAGTGATTATTTTGTATCGCGCATACTACCCCGTTTTCCATTAAGTGTTCAGAATCGCTTATTGTCCGCAGTACCCGGCCTCGACCCTCTAGTATTAGCCGCCTTTGGCCCAACAGGGACGATTAAAGATGCTCTTTCACTGGACTTAGCGGAATTCATGATGAAGACCAGAGTTGATGGAAAAATATCGAAAAAAGATCGCAGATTAATGATGGCAGAGGTTAAAAATCCATAAAACTTAAATTATGAGGGTTTTATTTATTTTTTTTTCGCTAGCGTTCTCCAGTTATACAAATGCTCAGACTGTTGATACTAACAAAAAAGAAAAATTAATAGTTAGGTTTTACTTTTCGACTGATGAAATGCGAGGAATATATTTTTTCTATCCTAACGATTCATTAGTCGTTCAACCCATTGAATCCTGGTCAAAAGAATCATTAAAAAATACGCCATACACCATTCTGAAAATAAAGTTACAAAGCGGAGTTTGGGATAAATTGTATAAGCAGGGATGGACTTTAATCCTTTATAATCCTGATGATGATTCATATTTTTTTGAACGGAATATCAAGACATAATGCTAGTTATAAACTGTAAACGAAAACTTATAAAATAATATTAATTGCTTTTCTTGATTAAAATAGGACGCGTAATATTTAAAAAGTCATTTTCGACATTATTGCTTATTATTTTTTTCTTTTTCTATTCACAAAATAATACTGATGCTCAAACTTTTCTCAACGGAGACTTTGAGGTAAATAATTTCCCTGTTGGAATTGATCAAATCTTTTGTTCAAATAGTTATTTCAATTCGAACGTTCCCGATGTTTATAGTTTTGGCTCTTTCTCTTATGGCTTAGACTTAATTACAACCAGCAATTTGCAGGGACCTCCTTTCAGTGGCAATTGGTATCTCGGCATTGAAGGGGGGGGGATTGAACAGTTTTCATTGAAACTAAGTGTACCATTGGATTCCGGAGTTATTTACAGAGTCTCTTATTATGATAGAGGATACACTATTCACCCACCCTCTCCAATAGAATTTGGAATTTCTTTTATTCAAAATAATTTTGGAACATTGATTTATACGGGATCTACGGCTGAAGTTGGTGTCTGGAATTTAAAATGTTTTACTTTTGTTGCACCCATTAGCGCTGAATATATAACAGTTAAAGCTAGCATTCCTAATTCTTGGACAAAACTAGATAATTTCAATATCGACATTGATACACTAACCCCTTGTATTATTTCACCTGAATTAATAATGCCAAACGTCTTTACCCCAAATAATGATGGGATTAATGATAATTTTATTCCAATTAAATTTGAAAATATAAATGCTGCTACGTTAAAAATCATAAACCGTTGGGGACAAATTGTTTATGAAACCGAAAACATTTTGGATGGATGGAACGGTGAACAATCTTCTGATGGTGTTTACTTTTGGCAAATCAATTATAAAGACGCAACAAACAACGAAAAAATGGAACACGGATTCGTTCATCTAATAAGGTAACAGATTTTGGGCAAAAGTTATGAAAATACTGGCGGTAACAACTAAGCATCAATAACTCGTCAAGTTAGGCTTGACGTTATTGTGCTTCGTGTTGATTGTTTTTTCCAAAACAATATCAAAAACAGTGTTTTTTCTTCTTTTGTAGCGGGCTCGAAGCTATGGAAAATCAATACAAACCTTGTGAGTACTATTTCTAGTTCTGGACTTTTGAGCGACTAAAATAATCTTGATTTTTGCAGGAATCGTGCTTTTTGAAACCGTATTCCGTTTTCCAGTAGTCAAAATAAAAAGGATGATATTTCTATCACCCTTTTTATACC
>JBAZGP010000238.1:0-1492 GCA_041652835.1 Lutibacter sp.
GGTTCAAAATTGGTTCATATAGAAAAAAATAACACAGTTTTTAATATTGATTATCAACGAATTAAAATTTAAAAATAGGCTTTAAAGAGTTCGAGTCTCTCCGCCCGCACAAAAGCTCTTCGAAACCGAGGAGCTTTTTTTATGGAAAAAACTTGATTGAAATTGCTGGCGGAGCGACGAGAAGTTTATCCCGAGCGAAGCCGAGGGAAGTCTCTCCACCCGCACAAAAGCTCTTCGAAACCGAGGAGCTTTTTTTATGGAAAAAACTTGATTGAAATTGAAGGCGGAGCGACGAGAAGTTTATCCCGAGCGTGGTTATTGAGCGCAGCCGAAATATAGTCGAAGGGAAGTCTCTCCGCCCGCACACTTCGACTGGGCTCAGTGCAGGCAAAAAAGTTCTTCAGAGATGAAGAGCTTTTTTTTATGGAAAAAACTTGATTGAAATTGATGGCGGAGATGGGCTTGCAACCATAAATAGGACACTACCTATTAAAAATTGTAGCATAATTTTAAACCAACTTACAACTATATTCGAAAACAGGGTTCAACCTTGAAAAATTGAATCCTGACAATTTAAGTTTAAGCTCTTTACCGATTATTTTTTGGCCTATTATAACACTTTAAAGAATTTGATATAAACAGGTTGATGGTCAGCGTATTTAAAGCCTAAATCAATTACTTGAACATTTAGTGCCTGAAGATTTGGAGAAAGTAAAAAGTAATCAATTACCACTTCCTTAACCTTTCCTTTTTGGTAAGGAATATTGATATCCCTATTTGTTGTTACGTTTAAATCACATGCCCATGTCCAACCTTGTTCAGGAAAATTGCGTTCAATATTCAAGGTTACAAGATCATTTCTTTCAGAAAAAAGGAGTTTATAATCTGGAGGAAGTTGGTTCCAATCTCCGCCTACCACCACATAATTTCCTGCATGATATTCTTTTAACAGTTTTTCTCTTAAAGTGTCCATTTGTTTAATTCTCACGGTACCATCATCATATGCGCTCATGTGAACATTGATAATAACCATATCTTTTCCATCCTGCGTTGGATACCTCATTTCCAAATAACAACGCTTCAACATAAACAAACTATAGGGCCAAGAAGCATCTGGAGCTAATTTAAAACGATGAGCGGTTGCTGGCTGAGTTTTTGCAAAACTCATGATTCCGCTATAACATTTCCCGTAAGGTTGAAATAATGGCTTCGGAACAAAAGGAGTGTCGTAATTAGTTGCAAAACCGTAAGAATAATTAGGGATTGACATTGCAATACGTAAAACTTGGTTTTCATAATAACTGCGTTTTGATTCTTTATCAATCTCTTGGATTAGGATAAAATCAGGGTTATTAAAATTACGAACTTCATTTTCAATCCCTTGGATATAACTTTCGTAAAGTTCTTTAGTAGGTCTAACATTTTTTCCCCCGCTAAAAAAGAAATCTTGTTCTAAGCCCAACCCTCCATATCCAACATTCCAAGTAATCAT
>JBAZGP010000238.1:1502-5788 GCA_041652835.1 Lutibacter sp.
CTAAGAGTTGTATGATTGGTGGTGTTTCCTTGTATTTCTACTTTTTCTACAGAATCAGGATTGTAATCAGAAAAGCTTAAGTAACTCAAGAATCCCACTAAAATTATGGCAATCAAAAGTAAAAGCTGTAAAAGTCTGCGAAGGATTTTTCTTGTAAAATTTATTTCAGAAGCCATAGGATATGATTTATTATCATAAAAATATGTTTAAAAAGTGATAAATATAACTAAATATTAATTAGATTAAAGAAATGATTACAAAGCAATCAGCGTAAATAATAAATTTTAAAAAAGAATTTATTTAAAAAACAAAATTTACATATCTTAGGCAACGTGAATTTTAATTGTAAAAATTACAAAATAAATAGTGCGGCAGATGAACAATCAAACTTGGTGGAAATGGGGAGATCCAGATAAATCTTTTCATTTAAATAGCTACCCAAAACTTAGAAACTTTTTGGAACATACTTGGAATAAAAAGCTTATTGACGATTTTAGGCCGACTTTTATCTTTGAAAAAATAGCGAAAGAGACTTTTAGTGTGAATCAGTTTAAAGATATTTTTCCAAATCTTAAGTTAAACCAATTTTCCAACACTAAAAATGAGAGGCTAAAATTTGCTTTGGGAAAAAGTTATTTTGATGTTATCCGGGTTTTTACAGATGATGTTGTCTCTGCTCCCGATTTTGTGCTCTCACCTAATACAGAAGGGGAAGTTTACTATATTTTACAACAGTGTGAAATTCATGGTATTTCAGTTATTACCTTTAGTGGCGGGTCTAATGTTACAGGAGCATTTAACCATAAAAAACAAGGAGTTACCTGCACTTTAAATTTAAGAAAATTAAATAGATTATTAGAAATAGATACCGTTTCTAACACCGCGACATTTGAAGCTGGCATTATGGGGCCTGAACTTGAAAAGTTGTTAAATGAAAAAGGATTTACTTTAGGGCATTTCCCGCAGTCATTTGAATATTCTGCACTGGGCGGTTGGATTGCGACTCGCTCGGCTGGGCAAGAATCAGGCTTATATGGAAAAATTGAAGACATGGTTCTGGGACTTACCGTAGTTGCTCCAAGGGGTATAATAACCAACGAAGATTACCCAAAACATGCATCAGGAATTGATATTCATCCACTTTTTATGGGTTCTGAAGGTACTTTAGGTGTCATCACCAAAGCCAAAGTTAAGATTTCCACAATTCCAAAGAAGTATAAATGGATAGTTGCCATTTTTAAAGATTTTAATATGGGTACCAAAGCAGTGCAAGAATTGGTGCAAGCGGGAGTTCATCCCGCTATTTGCCGTCTTTCGGATCCAATGGAAACTAAAATGTTGTCATTTTTCAGTCGCTCTGAAAATACAGGTATAAAGAAAATAATACAGGATTTTTACAAAAAACGCTTAAAATCACAAGGTTTTGGGGAGCCTTCTATATTGATGTTGCGCTTTGCTATCAAAAATGAGGCTGATGAAGCAATTGTAAAAATGGCTAAAAAAATTATTAAAACTTTTGACAGCAAATTATTGCCTTCCAATATTTCTGCTGATTGGGAAAGTAATCGTTTTTCACTTCCTTACCTGAGGGATACTCTTATTGAACACAGGGTACTGATAGATACCTTTGAAACAGTTGCTTATTGGAAGAATTTGACGCCGCTTTATAATTCCGTTTCTGTTGCGCTCAAAGCTACTTCCAACTTTTTTGATAAAGGAGGCATTCTATTTTGCCATATTTCCCATAGTTATGAAACCGGAGCATCCTTGTATTTTACAATTATTGCTCCACAAGAGTTGGATAATGAAGTAGCGCAATGGAAGAAAATTAAATCGGTAGTTTCTGAGGCAATCATAACTAATAATGGAGCAATTAGCCATCATCACGGTGTGGGGAAGGATCACAAAAAATGGTACCTTCAAAAATTAGGAATTGAATCCCGCCTGTTGCTTCAAGCTATTAAAGCGCATTTGGATCCAAAAGACATTTTAAACCCTGGAAGTCTTTTTGATGAGGTAAAAGAAATAAAGCAAGATTAAAAAGGAGTTTCCTAATCAGAAAAACTAAAAATATGAGCCGCCAAGACCAAATTTCCAAAGTTACTTCAGAGATTTTTGATGTTGTTATTATAGGTGGGGGTATCACAGGTGCCGGTATTTTTGATGTTGCCACCAAGCAAGGTTATAAATGTGTTTTACTTGAAAAAGGAGATTTTGCGGGTGGAACCAGCTCTAAATCAGCAAAACTGATTCATGGCGGATTGAGATATTTGCAATATGCCCAGTTTAGGATGGTAAGAGAAGCGTTGAAAGAACGAAGAAATTTGTTAGATCAATATCCAGATTTGGTAAAACCACTGCCTTTTATTTTTCCTTTATATAAACAAAGATTGAAATATATTATAGGAATGTATTTATATCAGTGGCTTGCCTTGGGTTATGAAATGCCGGATTTTAAATATATACCGCCTAAAAAATTCAAGGAACTTTTTCCGTGTATTAATGACACCAATCTTAAAGGATGTCTTGTTTATTACGATGCTGTGACCAATGATGCTCAATTATGTAATGAGGTAATTCATCGTGCAGTAGAAGCAACTGGAAATATAGCGATTAATTATTTTGAAGTTGTTTCAGGAAAAGAAAGAGATGGTTTATATGAAATTAGTTGTAAAGACAATATCACCAACAACCATCTTACAATTCAGTCGAAGTATATTATCAATGCTAGTGGGGTTTGGACAGATCAAACTCTTCAAAAAATCGCTGGTAGAAATGACATCACTTCCTCTCCAAGTAAAGGAATTCATATTGTTATTTCCAATGATAAATTTCCACTGGATAAAGCAGTTTTATTTCCTTCTTTTAAAAATGACGGGCGTACCATTTATGCCGTTCCTTGGGAAAATAATTCTGTAATTATCGGAACTACCGATACCGAAAGTGAGGAAATTGATCACCCAATAATTAACTGGAAGGATATTGAATATATTTTGTATGCCATGAATCAGTTTGTGACTGATTTAGAGTTTTCTAAAAAAGACATCCTTAGCACTTTTGTAGGAATCAGGCCTTTATTAAAAGAGGATAAATCGAGTAAAGAAAGGACAAGGGAATATAAAATTTGGTGGACAGGTGACAGAATTATTAATATACTGGGAGGAAAGCTGACCAGCTTTCAATCTATGGCAGAACACTTGATGACTGCTTTTTCAAAAACTGTCGGGGACAAAACAGCAATCAATAAGGTGCAGGAATACTCCTATATCGAAACCAAGGAAGACATCATCAAAAGTATAGAAAGAGAAAATTTTTCCTATGCGGAAAAAATCGATAAAAAAATTGAGGTCTCTGAAAGTGAAATTATTTATTATATTAGACACCGAAGTTGTTATTTTCCAGATGACCTTCTTTTAAGGAGGCTATCTTTAAAATATGTACTGAATCGATACTCCAATAAAAAAGATATTATTATTAAAATATTGAGGATAATGCAACATGAAAAACAGTGGAGTGATGCTTTTACTCAAAACCAAATAGAGAAATTTTTTTCAGAAACAGAATATTTTTTACCTTAATTCAATATGGCAGATAAAGTAACTTTTATTATTCTTGGGATTTTATATAGAAAAGAAAAATTAAAAAAGGAAATTTTAAAGGTTTTTTATCCTGATTATCAGGTTGTTTTTAAAGAAACTCAAATTTCAGTATCAGCAGCAAATCTTGCGGTGGAAGCAATAGGTGAAGGTACAGATTTCTTAATTTCAGTTGGCGGTGATGGCACGATGAACGAGGTTGTCAACGGATTTTTTGTTTCCAAAACAACAAAAGAGATTCCCATTGGATTGCTACCTTACGGAAGTGGAAATGACTTTGCCAGAACATTGGGTTGTAACAGAAGTATTTTTAAACTTTTTGAAGCTGTTAAAAAGAGAAAAACCATCAAATCTGATGCTGGAGAAGTGTCTTATCTTGGGTTTGAAGGCGTGATAAGAAAATGCGTTTTCATCAACATAACCGATGTTGGAATAGGAGGAATGGTTTCTAAAAATGTAAATAAAAGCGATAAAAAATTGGGAGCTGGTTTTGCATATGTTAAAGCTATTTTAAAATCCTTCCTTTTTTATAAGCATAAATATATCAGGTTAGAGGCAGAAAATTTTCAATGGGAAGGAAAAGTGCTCAGTTTATGCCTAGCCAACGGAAGGTATTTCGGAGGTGGAATGTGTATTGCCCCAGAAGCTGATATTGCTGATGGGAAAATGGATTTGGTGTTACTCGCTAAT
>JBAZGP010000239.1:0-5782 GCA_041652835.1 Lutibacter sp.
AATTGTGCACCTACATTTACCAAATATGTTTTGCCGGTATGCGCTCTTAACCTGTCGCCCCATTCTCCTGGCTCTTCTGCATACTTTCCATAGTGCTCCAGTTTGGCCGACATATAAGATGCTTCTGCGCGAACACGAAAATGTTCTGCGAAATAGCCTGTACGTTGGTTCCATCGATATCGATAATCGGTAAAATTTAAATAATAAATAACTCCAATACCCATTCCAATATTTCCGCCAACATTGGCATTGAAATTATTTCGTGCACCGTAGTCAGTTGTAAAAGATGCCGAACCTAAAATAATACCAATTTCATGACTTTTTTCACTTTGGGCACTCAAGTTTAAAGAGAGCATCAAAAATAGTATTGGGATTGGGATTGTTATTTTTACAAATTTAATCAAAAACATAAAAATTTAATTGTTTCAAATGTAATAAAAACTTCATTAATCACCACATAAATAAAATTAATCCAATTTAAACGTTTCATTTACATCCCAGTTGGCTCTTAATTCAATTATTTTGTCATAATACTTCACCACTTCCGGTTGCCGCCTATTTAAAAAACTTCCGGTATCCCATATACCATTGCTGTTTTCATCAAAAGTTACCCTTAGCCCATAATTTCCAGGAGATAACAAATCAAAACTTACCTTTTGGGGTTTATCTGTTCTCACCCATCTTATTAAATCACCTTTATCATTTAACAACTCAACAATAAAAGCTATTTTTTGGTCACTTACCAATTCTATATTAATACTACCATAATCTTCAGGAGATTTTGTTTTTAATTTTAAGGATAATGAATCCTTTGATGCCCCAATAATAGTTGTAATTGCTTTAGGCAATAACTTAAAATTGTATTCGGTATTGTATTTTTTATCAAAATCCAGGTATAATCTTGTTTTAGATGCCGATAAAATTCCTTTAAAATCAATGGCCGTTGAATCTTTACCAGTTATTTTAATTAATGATTTGTCAAAATTAATAATAGGAATATTGGTTGAAACTGAAAAAGTATCAATTAAATGTAAAACGTCGCTTGCACTTTTTGTCATTATTAGCGAATCTATTTTAGTGCTTCGGGCTTTAAGAGAGAACTTCTCTGAATATTTATTTTTTGAAACAGAAAAATTTAAGGAATCAGATTCAAAAGGCGTGTACCAATAATGAATAGTGTCTTTGTTTTTTTCAAAAACTATTTCAGCCCTAAAATCGGCAGGTTTTTGTGATAAAAGTTCAATATTCAAGTCTTTTGCATTGCCTTCAAAACCAAAAATAAGATGTCCTTTGTTCACTTCTTTAGGCTTAAACACTCTTAATTCAAGAACTTCTTTAAAAAGTGTAAAATTATATTTTTTTTCGGTTGGAAGGGTTATGGTATCATTTACAAATCCAATTTTATCAGCTTTTGGGTTGTAAATTTTGTTATTATCAGTGCCTTTTAAGGCAATTAGCAAATATTTTCCGGCACGTAAATTGGTCAATTCAAACAGCGTACTGTCTAAAGTATTGGCAATATATCTTGGTTTTTGCTTGTAGATAGTAGAGTCTGTAAAGGAAGCATTATATTCATAAAGCATCACATCAATATTTTTTTCTCCTTTTTTCACAAGAGGATCCACAACTTTACCAACCAAATTTAAGGAGTCAATATAAGTTCCTGTTGAAAAGACATATTTAAAATTACCCAATTTATTTTCCTCATTATTGTCAACAATGCTATTTCCAAAATTAAAGGAATAGGTAGTATTTGCGTATAGAGTATCAAGAATTTTTATGGAAATAAATTTACTGGCAGTTCCCATCGGCGTAATGATTGGATCTGTATTTTGAAGAGGAGAAATCACCAAATTCTTTTTGGCATCTTTAAGTTTGATATATTCATCAAAATAAATTTTTATTTTGTCTCCTTTAAAATTTACAGTTTCATTAGCGGGAATTGCTTTTATCAAAACTGGCGGAATGCTGTCTTTTGGTCCGCCTGTTGGTGTGCCTCTTCTGGCGCAATCAAAAAATGCACTTGATATCATTAAAACCAATAAAAACTTAATTAAAGAATTCCTCATACTGTTTTTTTTAAAGTACAAAATAACAATTATTTTATTAAAAAATCACATTAAAATAGGCAGTTCTTATATATTAACTGTTTTATTTTGTGTAAGCCATACAAGCAATACTTATTTTTAGATTTTTTACTTTTTTAAGTGCATCATAGCATGCTTCAAGAGTTGCTCCTGTTGTAATTACATCGTCAATTAATAAAATATGTTTATTTTCTAAGGTGAAATTATTTTGGACATGAAACAGTTCTTCCACATTTTTCCAGCGTTCCAGACGCAATTTTTTGGTTTGTGTTTTTGTTGAAGAAACCCTAACCAAAATATTTTCAATATAAGGAACATTCAGTGATTTCGCCAAACTCTCTCCAAAGGTAGTCACCTGATTGTATCCACGCATTTTAAGTTTTTTGATATGAAGCGGTACAGGGATAATGCAATCAACCGTTGCAAATCTTTCACTTTCAACAAGTTGTTCTCCAAGCCAATCACCAATAAAATTTCCTACCTGTTGTTGTTTTTTGTACTTGAGTTCATGGATTAAGCGCTGAACATTTCCTTTTTTGAAGAAGTAAAATAGAGAAGTGGCGTTTTCAAGAGGAATTCTTCCATAAAAAGATTTTTCAATTAAATTATTTTCTTCAAAACTGAAATTGGTTAAAGGCAAATCATGCCTACAGGTTAGGCAAATAACAGTTTCATTTGTTGCTAAATAATCATTACAGCATAAACACACCTCGGGAAAAAAGACAGTAAACATGTCTTTCAAAATTTTCATAGCAATACTTTTTTTAAAAGTACATTTTTATTTTTAATAAATTTAATCTCCACCAAAAAAGCTGTGGTTAAAAGATTTCATTGAGTTTTTTAGACGTTGGAATCACCAATGCATTCAAAAAAAAATCTTTAGACATAATTTATTTTATATTTCTGCGTTTTGTACAAGTAATTAAATATTTAAAAAATGGAAGAAAATAAGAAATCAAATAACAAGCTAATAGTCATAATATTAGCTGTTTTACTAGTGGCTGTTTTAGGCTATACTTTTTATAGTGGCAGTGAACATAAAAAGTTAACGGATGCTATTGAGGTTGAAAAGCTTGAAATTGAGCAAAATTTAGACAGTATGATTGTTAAATATGAGGATGCAATTGCCCAAAAAACATCCATGTCAGGTGAATTGACGGCTGAAAGAGACAGAATTATTGCATTAAGAGATTCTATTAAAGATTTGAAAGTGGTAAATTACAGTTTATTGCGACGTTATAAAGGTGAAATATCCAAATTGGAGGAATCTAACAAAAAGCTTTTTTTACTTAATGAATCGTTAACAAGTTCAAATCAACTGTTAACAACCAATTTAGACAGCGCTAATGTTAAAATTTCAGTACAATTGGCTAAAAACGACACATTAAAAACTCAAAACTTAAGTTTAGCACAAAAAGTAGCACTTGGATCTGAACTAAAGGTAAGCGCCGCAAAAGTTATTGCGATGAAGGTGCGGAATAATGGGAAATTGATAGAAACTTCAAGAGCAAACAATACAGATGCCTTAAGAATTAATCTTACCATTGTTAAAAATGAAATTGCCGAAAAGGGCGATCATCAGGTTTATATTCAAATAGTGGATGCTAAAGGAACAACATTGTCCCCAAAAGGAGAGTTTATGCTTCCCGACAACACCATGGTAAGTTACAGCGATCTTTCAATGGTGAATTATTTAAATGAGGCTATTGACGTAATTTCATTGGTTGAGGTGAAAAGAGATCTCATGAAAACTGGAACTTATACGGTGAATATTTATATAGATAATAAATTTGTTGGAGCAACTAAAATTGCATTAAAGTAAAAATGTAATTCCAAATCAATATTATTTAATATTTAAATGGTGGAAATAGTTTAGGCTATTTCCACTTTTTTATTTTTTGGTACTAAAAGCTTTACTATTTTTGCAACATGGCAAATCAAGATGATCAATTTAAAAAAGTAGTTTCACACGCAAAAGAATACGGTTTTGTATTTCAATCCAGTGAAATTTATGATGGTTTGAGCGCAGTTTACGACTATGCTCAAAACGGTGTTGAATTAAAGAAAAATATAAGGGAATATTGGTGGAAAGCCATGGTTCAATTGCATGAAAATATTGTTGGTTTGGATGCCGCAATTTTTATGCATCCAACCACATGGAAAGCTTCTGGCCATGTTGATGCTTTTAACGACCCCTTAATTGACAATAAAGATTCTAAAAAAAGATATAGAGCTGATGTTTTAATTGAAGATTATGTAGCAAAATTAGATGATAAAATTGAAAAAGAAGTTGAAAAAGCAGCAAAACGTTTTGGAGATTCTTTTGATAAAGTTCAATTTTTAGCAACCAATCCAAGAGTTATAGGCTATAAAGAAAAAGGAGAAGCTATTTTAAAACGAATGGGTAAATCTTTGAGCGAAGAAAATTTAGCTGATGTAAAAGCCCTTATTGAAGAATTGGAAATAGCCTGCCCATTAACTGGCTCGAGAAATTGGACAGAAGTAAAGCAGTTTAACTTGATGTTTGGAACTAAAATAGGCGCTTCTGCTGATACTTCGATGGATTTATATTTACGTCCGGAAACCGCTCAGGGAATTTTTGTAAATTTTTCTAATGTCCAAAAATCTGGAAGAATGAAAATTCCTTTCGGAATTGCACAAACAGGGAAAGCGTTTAGAAATGAAATAGTGGCACGTCAGTTTATTTTTCGAATGCGAGAATTTGAACAAATGGAAATGCAGTTTTTTGTACGTCCTGGCACTCAAAAAGAATGGTACGAAAAATGGAAACAAACCCGTTTAAAATGGCATTTATCTTTGGGTCTTGGCGCAGAAAATTACCGTTTTCACGACCATGATAAATTAGCGCATTATGCTGATGCCGCTGCTGATATAGAATTTAAATTTCCTTTCGGATTTAAAGAATTGGAAGGAATTCATTCTCGAACCGATTTCGATTTAGCAAGCCATGAAAAATTTTCAGGTAAAAAATTACAGTATTTTGATCCTGAACTAAATGAACATTATATTCCTTATGTGGTGGAAACGTCTATTGGATTAGACCGAATGTTTTTGGCAGTTTTTTCAAATTCTTTGCAAGAGGAAGATTTGGGAAATGGAACTTCACGAACCGTATTAAGACTTCCAGCAGTTTTAGCACCAGTAAAAGCAGCGATTTTGCCATTGGTTAAAAAAGATGGTTTGCCTGAAATTGCACATAAAATTATGGAGGATTTAAAATGGGATTTTAATGTGGATTATGATGAAAAAGATGCTGTGGGAAGAAGATACAGAAGACAAGATGCTGTGGGAACGCCATTTTGTATTACCGTTGACCATGAAACTTTAACCGACAATACCGTAACCATCCGTTACCGAGATACGATGGCACAAAAGCGCGTGAAAATTTCAGAACTTAGTGATATCATTAAAGAAGAAGTTGATATTAAAAACTGGCTGATGGAGATGTAAGTTGAAAAATAATAGTTGAACTGGTTTTAACTTTTTTGATTGAAGCGAAAAATAGGAATTTTGTAGCCAATTGAAAAAAGTTTAAACCAGTTCGTTAAAAAAAACGCCATACTTAAAATAATTATGGCGTTTTTTTATATTTTATTAAATATTATTGAAACCGATAACCTATGGAAACACCTCCGCGTCCCACGACTTCCATATCACTTTGAACTAACAAATCC
>JBAZGP010000240.1:0-5772 GCA_041652835.1 Lutibacter sp.
ATTAAGGAATTCCATTGTCCAAAAGTGATACCTATTATTATTAAAATAGCCAAAATCTTTCCTCCTTTAATATGCTTTTTAAATCCATATAACGCTGTTTCTCCAGAAATTAAAGCATAATTACCGTAAGCAAACATCAACAATCCTGAAAATAAACAACTTAATAATAAAACCCACGTTAATTGCATTCCGTAAGTACTTCCTGCAACAATCATTGAAGTTACACTTCCAGTTCCTATGGTATATCCAATTGCAAAAATACCAGGACCAAAACTTAATACTAATGCTATTATTTTTTTTAACAAAGATTTTTTCTGCATCGTTTCTTGCATAATTGTAATTATTTAAGGTGTTAAAAGATTATTTCCAAATTGTATGATAAACCTGGGCTGTTTCATCATCTACTCTCTGATAAGTGTGCGCTCCAAAATAATCTCTTTGCGCTTGAATTACGTTTGCTGGTGAATGAGCTGTGGTAAAGGCATTAAAAAAGTGAACTGACTCACTAAAACAAGGAATCGCCAATTCATTTAATACACAGGCAGACACAACTTTGTTAATTGCTGGTTTTAACTCTTTAATTTTTATTGATAATTCCTCATTCATTAAAATATTATCAGACTCTTTTAAAATAACAACTAAATCCTCCATTAACCTGGATTTAATAATGCAGCCATTTGTCCAAATACTAGCAATATCACTTAAATTTAATTTCCAATTATAAACTTTAGAAGCTTCAGAAATTAGCTTAAAACCTTGATAATGATTTATAATTCTTGCAAACTGAAACGCTTCAAATAAAGCATTAGTGGTGATATCTAATTTTTGTGAAGTTTGTTTTCCATAAATATGTTGAAGTTTAACTCTGTCATTTTTGTAAAATGATGTAAATCTCGCAAATAAAGCAGTTGAAATCAATGAACTTGGCACACCTAATTGAGCCGTTTCTATAGTGGCCCAATTACCCGTTCCTTTGTTACCAGCTTTATCCATAATTTTATGAACTAACCAATCTTCATTTTCCTTTTTTCTTAAAATATCTATGGTAATCCCCAGTAAATAACTATTATCAGTTACCTTCCAAATTGACAGAATTTTTGCAATTTCACTTGGATTCTTTTCTTGAGCTTTTAAAATATCGTACACTTCTGCCAACAATTGCATTTCTGCATATTCAATACCATTATGCACCATTTTCACAAAGTGTCCACTTCCTTTTGGCCCAATATAGGTACAACAAGGTAAATTTTTTTCACCTTTTGCGGAAATTTTCTCTAAAAACGGTGCTACTGATTGATAAACTTCCTTATCTCCACTAGGCATAATTGAAGGTCCGTTTAAAGCTCCTTCTTCTCCACCTGAAACACCTGCACCAATAAAATGAATATTTTTGGAATTTAAATAATCTGTTCTTTCAATGGTGTTTTTGAAATGTGAATTTCCTCCATCTATTATAATATCTCCCTTAGATAAATATGGAATTAAATCATTCATAACAATATCAGTAACTTTTCCGGCATTTACCATCAACATTATTTTACGTGGTTGTGCTATGGATTGAACAAATAATTCAATATTATCAAATGCTTGTGAAGAAGATAATTCCTTGAATTCATTTTTAAAATTAATTGCAACATTTTCTTCAACGCCATCAATGTGTCTATTAAACATAGAAATTTTAAAACCATTTTTAGCCAAGTTTCTACACAAACTTTTCCCCATAACTCCCAAGCCAAATAAACCAAACTCCGATTTTTTAAACAATTCTTTCATTATTTTTTCTATAATTTCATTTAATGTTAAATTGATATCAACTTCAATTGCTTCGGAAGGATTTTCTAATATTGCGAATTGGGAGTTTAACAATTCAACAGGCATAAAATGATCTGTTCTTTGTGCCATTCTTTTTAAAATACATTCAAAAGAACCTGTTAAATGCACCCAATTCACTTGAGGTAAAATTTCAAAATTTAAACTTTCTCTATACTTCTTTTTTAAAGCTGAACAAGCAATTACACAACTCGTAGTTTTTAATTGATCTTTTGCCAGTTGATTTAAAGAAACCAACCAATCTTCTCTATCTATGTCTGTTAAAGGAATCCCTTTCGACATTTTTTCAACATTTTCTTCAGTATGAAAATCATCACCATCAAAAAATGGTATTTTGAGGTTTTTAGCAATTAATTTACCGATAGTACTTTTTCCAACTCCTGTCACTCCCATTACAAATACAACCGTATTTTTTTCGAAATTCATTTTATTCTATTTTACATTCTAAAATGTTTCCTGTAGAAATTTGGAAATTGGCGTTTCCTGAAACACCATTCAATGTGCAATCTTTAACACCTGTAATGGTTAATTGTAATTCTTTTTCAGAAATTGATTGAATTGTAACCTTCTTATCTTTCATTTTGATGATAAAATCTCCTTCTTCATTACTTTCTATCACCAAATTATTAAACACTATTTTTTTAGCTGAAATGACTATTATTTCTTCGCCTTTAGATAAAGTAGTTGCATTTTCTTCCTCGATTTTCCAATCTGAATTATTTATTTTCCAGCCTTTTAACATTGGTGCTTTTGCCAATTCATCAATTCTATTATCAAAACCTTTATAGGGAAAAATGATGGTTGAAAAACTAAAATCTCCTTGTTGCTTTTTTGAAACAACCGTCCATTGTTTTCCTCTTTTTCCAGAACTTTCAACACCATCCACAGCATTTAATTGATATATATCCAAACCTGTAGCATCGTCAAAAGTTGATCTAATTAAATTTGGAGCTTTTTCTAATGAATAATGTCCTTGCCAAACTTGTTTGTAGGTATGTTCATTTTCAGATTTAAAATTATCTTTTACTATCCAAAAATCATTTTCCACATTAATTACTTGCCTCGAATATTGAACTCCAATGTTTTCAAAACCATTATGTGAACCTACAAAATATTCAATGCCATTTCCAATATTCCAATCCAATACTTTTGGCTTTGGCAATTCACCAAATTTCCCAAAACCACTTCCTCCTTGGTTTCCTTTATATTCCTTTCCTTGTAATTCATTATCAACCAAAGCCACATTTTTTACCATTGAATTTATGAATAACGTACTTGATAGTTTGGTAAAACAGCTTTTCCAAAAGCCATAGCTTGAATCCCTAACATATCTCCGTGTTGATGGTCTGGTTTTTCTTTATCCAATCCATCAGTAATAATCATCATTTTGTCATTAGCATTCCATCCTTCCCTAAAAATATAATATCCGGTAGTTGGAAATGAAGTCGACTTCATTTCTGGTTGCTTTTTTTGAATGGTATTTAACATCGCTAATTGAGAATCATTTAAATACCAATACATATTGGAATCAACTGAATTTTGGGCAAAATACCCCATTTCAGCATCGCCAAATAATAAATACCCCAAAGTTAGCGCTCCTGAAATATCATTTTTTTCAGCCCAAGGATTGTCGGTGTCATCTTGTAAAACAGGTGCGGACCCATCTGGATATGCTATTTTAACCAGCGTTGTGAATAAAGATTTTAGTTTATTTTCCCAAAACTCACTAACCTCTAAATGACTAGTTTTGGCCAATTGATATACATAATAATAGTTATCAATATCACTTATATGATAATGAACAGAGCGTTCAAACTGAAAACCATCATCATTAATTTCTTTGGTTAAATGTTCCTCCAGCAATTTCATAGCGTGCTTATACCAAACATCAGTCCCTTTAAAATCACGAAATATAATGGAAATCATTGCCAAGGCAGACATTCCTCTTGTTTGATGATTTCCAGGAACAAACTCCTGATTATTAGCATACAAATTTGCTCCGTGTTGTAATAATGTTGCTATTGTTGTTAATTGATCTGCATCAGAATATTCCTTTTCTCCTAAAAAAAACGAATGAATTTGTAACCAATTTAATACGCGATATCCAGTACGAAATGCCTCATACGTTCCGTTACCATCTTCCATTTGTTCAAACTCATTGGTTTTCAGTGCAAGATTCAATGACTTTAATTGATTTTTGAAATAATTTAAATAGATTGGATTTTTATTGGAATAATGGTATTCAAAAGAAACATCCACCATTTTATGTTGTCGTGCCAAATGTCTAACTGCATATGCATTAACCGCTTCACCATTTAAATAATTGAAAGGTAATTTCCATTTTGTGTTTGCAGGAAATTTTGATATATGATCAATTGACCGTTCAATGTGCCCATTCCTTGAAGCAGGATAAATTATTTGATAATTTTCAAATCTATTTTTAAAATTTTTCCAATCAAAAAAATAGCGTTCCGCATACTTATCTCTAAAATATTCGGCCAATTCTTCTGTTGAAATTTTCTTTTTGTTTTTAAAAGTAGCTTTAACTTCATCCTTTAAATAATTAGATAATTTACTGTTTTCTATGATTGAATTTTCAGGAATTTCCTGCGAAAACCCAACAAAACTTATCAATAACCAAAAGAAAAAGAAAGAATATTTTAATCTCATTTTAAAATTTTTAAATTAAATACAAACAACTTTAAACTCAGGGCAAAATCATACTTTTAAATTTAATATTTTCAACAAGTAGTCTTCATTCCAGCCAGCTTCAAGCCTTTTACTTTTCATAGATAATTTTTTTGAATACTCATTTTTTAATAAATTTAATGCTATTTTAAGTAAAATGGAATAATTTTGAGCAGCGTTACCTGCTCTTTTTCTAGAAGCATCCTCAGAGAAGGCGACATCAAGAGTCCAATGCAATTTATTTTCCACAGCCCAATGTGAGCGTATCTTGGATTGAAATTGATTTGCATTATTCTGTAGACTTGAGATGTAATATCGGGTAGCTTTTTCTGTAGCTTTATCGCTATTTTTAAATTCACGAGTACTTTCAATTTTTATGATGCTAGCTAAGTTTTTCCATCCATTTTTATTATCAATAAACTGAAAATCTGTAATTACGCTACATGTTCTGGTTTCTATTCTTCCGTGTCCTAAATCATCATTGGTGTATATTTCTAATGGTTTATAAAATCGAAATTCGTCTTGAATATGTTCCAATAGTTCAGGTTGATTTGCTTTGACTGCTAAAATATAATCAGCACCTTGATCGATTATTTTTTTAGCGATTTCTTTTTGAGTTCCCATAGCGTCAATAGTAATGGTGTTTCCTGCAATATTGAGAATGTCTAGTAATTCTGGTATTGCAGTAATTTCATTTGACTTTTCAGCTGTTTTCACCTGCCCTAATACAAGATTGTTTTCACAAGCCCAAGCACTAACCATATGAATAGGTGATTTCTTTCCGTATGATTTTGCACCACGTATCGTTTTGCCGTCAATGGCAATTATTTGACCTTTACTTAAATCTGCAATTGAATTGACCCAATCAATAAAACAAGACTCAAATTTTTCACTATCAATAGCAGAAAAAGCCCTGTTAATAGTATCTTTTGAAGGAATCCCACTGGGTAATTCTAAGAATTTCCTTAAAAAATCTTCTTTTGATTTGGCAAACCCAACCATTTGTTCCCAAGTTTCTGCCCCACAAATCACTGAAATTATGCCGATAAGAAGGATGTCAACTAAATTATGAAGTTGGTTTATATGGCTTCGGTGGTCTTCTATTTGTCCAAAAATGTCTTTTAAATTACCTGATGATTTCATTGCGCTAAAGTATTGATTATCAGTATAATATACAAATAATTAATAACTTAAACAACTAAAAATCAAGTAAATAAATCATTTTATATTTAAAAAAAGTATGATTTTGCCCTG
>JBAZGP010000241.1:0-2896 GCA_041652835.1 Lutibacter sp.
AAGAACAAGACATGTCCATTAAACTGATTTGGATGGATGATTTGAAACGTGCCATTGATTTAGTAACAGTTGGTGTACCTAAAAATAAAGAACCACAAATAACAGTATTACAAGACGACCTTAGTCCATTAAATGCCATCCATTCTGATTTAATTGCTTTTGATTATGAAACGACAGGTATTAAACCACAAGCTAAAGGTCATCGTATTATTTGTGTATCGGTAGCAGACACACCCAATCATGCTTTTGTATTTTTAATGCCTAAACAACGGGAAAATAGACAGCCATTTTTAGATTTGTTAGGAAATAATTTGGTAGGTAAAATGGCTCATAATGCAAAATATGAAGATACTTGGACAGCAGTACGTTTACGGCAAAATATACAGAATTGGACGTTTGATACCATGTTAGCCTCCCATTTATTAGACAATAGGCCAGGAATAACAGGACTGAAATTTCAAGTATATATTAATTTTGGAATTATTGACTATGATTCAGAAGTTGCTCCGTATATTAAAAGTACAGATGATGATAGTGATGGTAGTAATTCAATAAATAATATACATACTGTATTAAAATCTAAACAATTAACCGATAAATTATTAGAATACTGTGCCAGGGATGCTATCTATACTTACAGATTAGCATTAAAGCAACAGAAAATAATGGATTTTACATTCTTACCATTTTAAAAATCTTGAGTTTGTTTACACAGATTCATGGTGTTCTTTTTATAATAGCTTTTTAGCAAAAGGGATACCCCCTTTACTTACAAGTTAAAATAAGGGGGTATTATGTTCAGGTGGCGAAATTGGTAGACGTAAATTGACGGTTATGATACATACCGCTATCGTGTGAGTCGATCGTCCGAAAACGGTCTATGACTTTGGATAATGGATAGTAATTATCAAATAGTATCGTGCAGGTTCGATTCCTGTCCTGAACACAGGTTGTTTAAATTTTTAATTAATTATTATTATGAAAGACTTTTTAAAAAATTATTGGTGGGTGACCCTTATTGTTATAACAATTACAGCAGTTTTGACTTGGGGTATTCCAAAAGGGATTAGTGTAAATAAAGAAAAGAAACAAGTTATTCAAGATTCCATTACTGAATTAAATACTTTGTGGAAAAATGAACAACGTGGGAATGCCCAAACCTTTTACATTTTGGATTCTCTTTCCAAAACTGGGGAAAGTATTGCTTGGACTAATTTTCAAAAACAGGTTTGCTTTATCAAAGTAACACCACAGAAATGAAAACAATAATTGAAGTACAAACAATCTGCTACTATCGTAGACAGGGATTTGCTTATTTTAAATCGTTAGCCGGAGATCGTTTTAAAATTAAACAAGGAAATTTTCGTTCAGGGGAAAAACACGTTTTTAGATTAGAGATTACATATAGTTATTTTAATTAATACATATTGTTTTTACTAATACTTTTAAATTTTAAAACCATGACACAGAAAGAATTTGACAAATTGAAAAAGGGACAAAAGTGTAAAATTGTTAATAGTACAAGTGGGCACAGTTTTCCTATGGGTGAAGTTGTAAAGTTTGACAGAATTGAAGAATTGTCAGAACTTTTAAATACAGTATTTACTTCGTTAGATGGTAAAGACTATTGGTGGGTCTTAGCAGAAGATGTAGAAAAAGTTTAAACGCCCGTAAAATGGTTCTCCGGCATAGTTTAAAGGGCTATTAGTGCCCTCTTGGGTAGAAGGTCAAGTTACTTGGCAAATGAGGGTTCGAATCCCCCTGCCGGAGCAAATAAAATTTGTAATTATGGAACAGTTATTACTTCATTTATTTGGAGATTTTATTCTTCAAAATGATAGTGTTGCTCTTCGTAAAAAAGAACGTTCATGGACAGGTTTATTATATTGTATATATCATTGTATAACTTATTCAATACCTTTTTTATTAATTACAAATTGGAAGGCTTGTATATTGATTGGGATAGGACATTTTTTGATAGATAGGTGGAATATTGTAGGTTATTTTATAAAAACTAAAAACTTTGTAAAAACACTTGAAAATTTTGGGCATAAACCAGAAAGACCTTTTGCAATTACAGCATGGTTATATATTATACAGGATAATACTATCCATTTGATTTGGAATTTCTTTATTATATATATGTTTGCAAAATAACAAAATGGAGAAAATAGATTTTTACGACAGGGCATTGATCTCTTTAAAAAGGCAGTACAGCAAAGATGAGGTTTTTGCTGCCTTGATTAAAAAATTAAAGGAAACTGAGGTAGAGGTAGGTAAATTAAAGGCTGAGATTGATTTTTTGGAAAATGAATTACAAGTAGATAAAGAGAAAAAAGAAATTAATAGATTAGGTAGAATAGAAGCACGAAAAGATGAAATGTATAAGACACAATTAGAGAGGTGTAAAAAACAACAGGTAGAGATAAAAAGATTGAGAAATGAAAAAAATGATTTGATAGCAAAATGTTATGCCATAGAACAAAAGTATATAAAGGTATGTAAAGAAATAGATGGCATTAATGGGTTAGATCAAAATGTGGTAAATGAGACAAAGATTGTCGAAATTAATAAAGAATGGTTGGCAGGTATTATATATAAGGTGACTGTAACAGAGTGTTGTAAAATTGGGCCAATAACAAATGAAAAATATTGTCCTGAATGTGGTAAAAAGATAATAAGGTAATATGAAATTTTGCGGGATAGTTGCAGTTGGTCAGCACGTTAGTTTCATAAGCTAAAGGTCGGAGGTTCGAGTCCTTCTCCCGCAACAAAAGTTTAACTATGAACAAAGACGAAGGTATAACAGTTTTATCCTTATTTGATGGAATGAGTTGTGGGCAATTAGCCTTACAACGGGCAGGTATAAAAGTAAAAACATATTTTGCGTCTGAAA
>JBAZGP010000241.1:2910-5764 GCA_041652835.1 Lutibacter sp.
TCAAGGTTTTTCTTTTGCCGGAAAACAGTTAGCTTTTAATGATGAAAGGAGTAAACTGTTTTTTGAATTTGTGCGATTAAAGAAAGAATGTAATCCAAGTTTTTTCCTTTTGGAAAATGTAAGAATGAAAGAAAAATATGAAGCAGTTTTTAATAAATATATGGAGGTGTTGCCTCTTGAAATTAATTCTGCTTTAGTTTCTGCTCAAAGCCGTCAACGATTGTATTGGACAAATATAGGTTGTGAAAGACAGGGGTTATTTGGTACATCCGTTTGTACTATACCCCAACCAAAGGATAAAAAAATAGTAATAAAAGATATATTGGAAAAAGAAGTAGATGAAAAATATTTTTTAAGCCAACGAGAGATTGACTATTTAAAAAGAGCAATGGGAGGTAAACATGAGGAGTTTAGACTAACTTTTATGAATTATGAAGGGGCTGATAAATCTATATGTGTTACACAAAATTTTCATAGAGGAGTCCCTCATAATATGATTTATATGGAAGAACAGGGTATAGTTAATAAGAAAAGAAATAATGGGAAAAATATATGGAAAGATAATTTAATTATGCGTTTAGGTTGTGTAGGAAATTCTACTGCACAAGCAAATAGGGTATATGACATAGACGGGAAAACTCCAAGTTTACAAGGAGAGGCAGGTGGTTGGGGAGCTAAAACAGGATTATATTTGGAAAGAGGGAGGATAAGGAAGTTAACACCGAAGGAGTGTGAACGGCTACAAACTGTACCAGATAATTATACAGATTGTGTGTCAGACACTCAACGGTATCGAATGTTAGGAAATGGTTGGACAGTAGATGTAATTGCACATATATTAGGGTATTTACCAATAGAATTAAGGAAACAGATAGTAATAGATTAGGTTAATTATTTTTAACTTTGTGAAAGCAAACAGGTTAATAATGGTTTAACTAAAAAATTAAAAACTATGATTTCAGAAAAAGGGCAAATTGTATTAGATTATTTGGAAAAGTATTCTAATAGTATGTATAAATTAGCATTGGCAAGATTAATTTATAAAGAAAGGCCGGAAGCTTTTAGAGATATTGAGGATGTAAGAACAAAAATAAGGTATTATACAGGTACAAAAGGAGAAAAAGATTTACAAGAACTTTGTAAAAGTGGACGAACACAATTTATAGGAGTTTGCCAACCTACAAGTGAAAAAGAGGAACGAGAGGATTATGTATTACCTGTGGTCAATAATAATTGTTTGTTATTGTTTGACGTTCATGCTCCTTTTCATGAAGAAAGTGCAATTGATGCCATGTTAGATTGGGGAAAAGCAAAAGGTATTAACACAATTATATTAGGTGGTGATTTTATGGACTTTTATGGGCTTTCCCATTTTATACGAGATAGTCGTAAAAGGAATTTACAATATGAATTAGATGCAGGATATGAGTTGTTATATTATATTCAAAATAAATTACACAAAGCAAAAATAGTTTATTTGCCAGGTAATCATGAATATCGTTTAGACAAATACCTAATGGTAAAAGCACCTGAGTTGTTTTCAGTTGACCCAGGATTAGGATTAGACTATTTCTTACATTTTTCTGATTTTGAAATTACTTATTTACGGCATAGCCAACTGATACGAGCAGGAAATCTTTTTATTGGGCATGGTGACGAATTTAATGTACGGTCTAATCCTGTAAATCCGGCTCGTACTTTTGCATTAAAAGGTAAGGTTAACTATATTGGTGGACATTTTCATGTACGTTCTGAACACTCCTGGCGTCGAATGGACGATATAGAAGAAAGCTGTTGGTCAGCAGGTTGTTTATGTGGCCTTTCCCCCGAATATCGCCCCTATAATGAGTGGACGCATGGATTTGTACATTTAAGATTAGACAATGGATTTCGAGTATTTAACGCTAAAATAACTAATGGTAAGGTTATGTAAAAACACTAATTAAAAAATGTGAAGTCATGACACAAAAAGAAGAAAACATTTTGAAAGATGCAGTTGAAAAAGCTGATTTGTTTGGGTTAACTCAAGAAATTATGTTGTGCATTGTTCGAGAGATTGAAGACGGGCAGTCTGTCACACAGGCTTGCAGGGTAGCATTAGAAGAATGGGACATAAACTAAAAAATGGGAAAAATGGAAAATAAAAGGTGGCTACAAGAATTCGATGCAACCAAACATACTTTTAAATGGTTTTTTATTCAATATGGTTTTGACAATGAATGGAAATGGTTAGAAGAGTATAGGGCAAAAAACCAAGTAGGAAAAATGAAAGATGTAATGAATAATGTATGGTTTGATTTACCAGATGACCAATTTAACATAAAAGTAATGCCTCATGGGTGGGCAGCATTTCTTAGTCTAATCGAAAATTAAAACAAAAAGAGAATGGCAACTAACGATTTTATTAGAATCTTAAATTCCAGAATACGGATTTCTACAATAAAGAAGTATAAACCATTTGGTGAGAATAGGATTGATATTTATTATAACACAACACGTGACCGAATTGTAATGGAATCTTTTGTCTTTCCGTCTAAACAAGACTCAGAATCGATGATGGAAACATTAGACGAATTGTTACTTTACAATAGGTAATATTTAATTGTAAATTTTATTGTTATGGGTGAAGTAAAAAATTGTGATGATCCACAAGGTACGGGCATTTTACCATGTGATAACAATCGTTATTTTCACGAATTAGAACAATCTGAAATAGACACTTTAATTGCAGATAAAAAGACAGTTGGTTATATAATGGAAAACTATAAACAACCAGATTGGTGTAATTATTCAGAAGCATTATCAATGGATATGGGTTGTTGGTCACTTTGTGATTTATCAAAAGGTGGATTAA
>JBAZGP010000242.1:0-2419 GCA_041652835.1 Lutibacter sp.
TCTTATATTCATTATATAATGTCGACATTGGTCTGGTTGCGTATGCACTTCATCCTCAAATTCTTTAAGAGTAACTGTTAGCGGCTGTGAACAAACAAGTCTTTTTAAAACATCTTGAATTTTCCCAGTTGGAAATTGTAAATCATCTCCGTTGAAAAAAACTTTGCCTTTTTCAATATCCCATCTTCGCTCTGTGGAATTAGACTCTTCTATTTTTGCAATAATTCTTGGAATAGTTTCAATTTGTTCTTTAAGATGTCTCATTGCTGGTTGCGAGGTTGGGTCATCATCGTTGTTGGGAATCGTATTTCTAAATAAACTTCCATCGAAGCCATTTGCATCAGCTAATCGTGCGGTACGTTCTGCTTTTGCACCGGTGGCGGGTATTGTATCAGATTCACAAATTTGAAAATCTTGTGGGTAGCATAGTTCTGATAAATTTTGGTAATTTTTTTGCAACTTTTTTAGAAATGCTTTTAAAAACCCAATATCTTCTTTTGGCGACATAACTAACTTTCCTATTAAATTACAAATATGATAACCCAATAGACTATGGTAAGGAAGCCGAAATAATTGTATTTGAGATTGCTTGAACTGTCAACTGTTTGGATGTTATGAATTTAACAGCAAATTGGTTTTATCTCTTTTCAAAGCGTTATAAATTGCCTGTCTGGTTTTACTTAACTTTTCAGCCACCTCTCCGATAGATAAACCGCTTTCTAACAAAGGTACAATATCTTTTGCAAACAGCTTTGGGCGTTTTCCTAATTTTACGCCTCTGGCCTTTGCCGCTTCCATACCTCGTTTGGTGTTCTCTCGCAAATTCTCCCGTTCCATTGCGGCAATCGCAAATAGTACACTTGCTATTAGTTGGCCTACAGCCCCAGAAAAATCTAATTGTTGAGCAGTGGCGATAACCCGTACATCCTTTTCCAGCCAACCAGTAAGGATGTTTATTCCGTCTTTCAGCGAACGGCTTAGCCTGTCCAGTTTCCAGCAAACTACCGTCTTAATCTTTCCATCGAATATATCCCGCTGTAATTTATTAAATGCCGGACGGTCTGTTGTTGAGCCGGTAATTTTATCTCTATACCAAACCAAATTAGCAAATCCGTGATTATCACAATAATCTTGTAAAGACTTTTCTTGCGACTTTAACCCTTTTTCTTGGTCAATGGTCGATACTCTGCAATAAGCGGCAACTATTTTAACATTTTGTATTTTAGGACTCATTGGACATATTATAGCCGCTATGCCTTAAGAAGTCAAGTATAACGTACCCTAAAATTAAGTAATTTTATGCTGTTTATTGCGTTAAAAATAAAGGGGTTATACAAATTATTTGGCTGACCCTTATAATTTACGCTTTTTAGAGTAAAATTACTATGATATACAAAACTTAACATTTCTTTTATGTAGCTTTAGCGATTTAAAAACATATTAAATTGTGTTAAATGCTGGCCAAACCTCTATTAGGTACGCATATACGCAAGAGTTACTAAAATATAATATATATAATAAATATAATATAATTTATATATACGTAATTGAGCCTTTTTCCCTTGTTTTTTACACCGAAAAACGTATAATTTAGACGAAAATTAAATATCGAAATTCACTGAATTTTGACGTTCCGACTGAAATCGCCAGTTTCAAAACGGAAGAACGCAAATAAGTCAGTGCCCCGATATGGGGCATTGCTTGCGTGTCTTCCAATGGCTCTGGCGAGCCACAGTCGGGCACGATGTAGCGGTGCCCTTTTTTTATGCGCCTAATGTAACTAACAATTTTATTTAAAGGAGATTAGAAATGAAAAACGTAGCACTTTTACTTGTATGGAGTTGTTTTTGTGTAAATGTTCTTGCCGCTGATTCTAATAAGCCTGATATAAAGGACGTAAATGCGATAACTTCAATTCCTTTTTCTGGCGAAGAAGTATCGCTCACAGAGGTAGTAGCATATCCAAAAAATTACATCAATAAAACCTTTGTAGTCATTGGCCTTGTAAGAATCGGAGATGGCTATTATTCTAAATATGAAAATGCAAAGGGAACTCACATATCTTTATTTTTTGCTGAAGTTAGACCAGATACATCTCTAACACGTGAACGAATACACCTATATGTAAAACGTGAAATAGCAAAAAACTTAACAGATGGAATAATCAAAGCCATAAAAGCTGGACATAACAGCAAACTAATTAAGGCAAAGATTTCTATCCTTAGTGAACGTTATGATTCACGTTACGGCATAGTGGCAGAGCTTATAGATTGGCAATTTTTATCGGCTGATAAAAGCACTTGGCAAAATTGGTCTGCAAACAATGAACAAAAAATAGGAGTTCAAATAGTCCCACCATTTGATGCCAACAATGGCATTATGTATAATGGCAAACAACGAAAGAAATTATGGTTCTATC
>JBAZGP010000242.1:2429-5753 GCA_041652835.1 Lutibacter sp.
GTATAGAATGTTTTATGGCAAAGTTGCAGTCGTCGATGGGAAATATGACTATATAGAAGGCAAATTGATAACAGACAAAAATAAGCAAATAAAAATCGTTTGTCCACCAGAGGAAACGTATATTGATGGCCAGAGATTTAATATCAGCCCTACCTATGACCCCTTGACCAAAGACCAATTTGCGGATGCTATAAATAATGGATTTATTCTAAAAGTTAAAACAATGGTAAATGGTGAAGACGTTATGAAAAAAATTCCATAGCCAAACTTTTTAGTAATCTTTGTGCCAATATGATTAGATAAGATTTTAGTATAATTGAGGAAATAATTTTATGATAGTTTATTTTGGGCTTAAAGACTGGTGGTTAAATACTTTTACATCACAAGAACAGGATTATATTATTGGAAGATTTCAACCTTTGGGGATGGGAGGCACTAATGATTTAATGGCAGAAAATATCTCTGGCACAAGCCAAACGGCAGTAGGGTTTCTTCAAAATCTTTCAGATTGGTTCAATAATAAACAAGATAGAGATATAGCTATAAAAATTCTTGAAAAAGCCGAAGAATTAAGTGAGCTATGTATAGAAAATACTACGGAAAATCTAACTGAAGAAGAAGCTGATAACATTATTGCTAAACATTTTTTGTACCACCAAATAATTAAAACTTACTATCCAGAACGTAATTCCAAACCCAACGCTCTTGAAAAAGCGATTGAGGCTTGCCAAAAACAAATTGCTTTAGCTCCTTTAGTTGCAAAGGCATTTCGCAAAAAATGGAATGGTGAGCCGCTTCCAAGCCATACAGGATACAATCAACTTGCAATTATTTTAAAAAAGCAACATAAACTTCAAGAATCAGAGGTTCTCTCTGAGGAAGCGGAAAAAGCTGGTTGGAGATAATTGGTTTTGTGCATTTCTATAAGTAGTAGAACGTAAATTATTTGCCAGGCCTTTTCTGCTTTAAATAATTGATAATATAGTAGTATATTACATATAATTATATACTAACAGTTTCTTACAAACGCCTATTTGCTTAAAATTAAGACAAATAGGCGTTCTGTTGGCTTTAATTGAAATTTGACATTAAAATGAACAAAAAACCGTACGGCCTATAAACTGCCCTTTTTTACCCAATCGACAACTGTACTTTTAGGTGTGCCTGTTAGCTTTGATATAGTCCGGTATGACCTGCCTTTTTTATATAACTGTCTGGCAATTGGTGATTTTTCAAGTCGTAACGGTTTCTTGTGTACAGGCTCTTTTTTTTTCGGCCTTCCACCTTTATTGTTTTTTATCCGTTGTCCCCATTTAGTTTGAAATCCTCTGACTTTTTTCTCCGACATATTAGGATGGAGCAATGTTAGAAGCGGAATACCATCAGCTAACTTTATTAGTTCTTCAAATTCTGTTTCCGTTGGCAATACGTTTTGGTTTGTTTTTGAGTAATTTATATTTCGCAATAAACGGTTGGTTGCAGGAGTTAAAATAGCAACATCTTCCCCTAAAGCTCTTTGTTTTTTTGCTTCTGCTATGGCGGCCATAAATTCTTTTCTACGCTGAAAATACCAAGTCTTTCCAGAGCATTGCTCACCAAAAAAAACTAAAAAGGGGTTATTATGTTTTTCGCATCTTTTTTGCAAAATAGTTTCGTAGGTATCAAGGTTGCATCTTTCAAATTGTGGCTTACCGGATACTCTACCATACCCGATTATAACGAGTTTTGGATGCTTTCGGCGATATGTTTTATAGTGGTGTAGGTAGTTACTTGCCTTGGCCGGTCTTTCAGGGAGCACGCTTTGTTTTTTCATTTGCAGACATTCGGCTATCCGTTTAAGTCTTTTTTCTTTTTTTCGCCTATTCATTTTCATCACCCCCAATCAATGCTATGATTGCAGTTTTGATATTGAGGGGGAGCGATGCCCAGCGGCTTATGAGTTTTGTCAAATTGTGCTGGATTTCGATGTTGTTTTCGGTTAAATTCGCAGTTAAATGATTTTTTGTGGTGTTGCAACTTATTGATTCTAATGCGTTTATAATTTCCGAGCTACTTGTTTCTAATCCGTAGGTCAGAGGTTCGAATCCTCTCGGGCGTATTCAAAAAGACAGACGGCGTTTTTGCGAGCATGGAATCTTCCTATAGACCTGATTTGACCCGTTCAAAGCGTTGCTGTAACAAAGCCATCACTTTACCTTTCTCGTGCCAACCGCATAAATCCGTCCGCCAGACTGTTATCAGCTTGGGCGGACTTTTTCAGGCAGACCTGGCTAACACGCTTAAATCTTTTTGTAATAACCATATAAATCGCACACTTATATCACTTTAAAATCTCTTTTTTTTAAATATTTGTGTTTTTATAAGACTAATAATAAAAACGACTTAAGCGTAAGACATTAAAAAAGTGCAAAAAAACAAATTATTTTTCTTGATTGTTTTATCATATAGTTATATAATTGATTAAAGTGATTGATAGAGATATTTGGAGAGATATATTGTTTATGAATATATGTACTGACACTCGCGGAAATAATCCAAAAGCAATTGCGATGCTGCTTAAAGCCGATATTGAAACACAGAAGCTTGAGCGTGGTTCAAGACTTCTTTCTTTGAGGAAATTGGCGGGCAAATATGATGCATCATACTTTACGATGCACAGAGCGGTTAATATGTTGTGTGAGGAAGGTATTCTTTCCAGCCGGCATGGTTCCGGTGTTTATGTGAACCAGCAAGATGTTTTATCCTCTGAATCGCAGACAAAAGTTAAAAAGAAAATGATTTCTATAGTTTTTTGCGGCGCCGGCAAATACGTCGTTGAGCAGGGGGTACAGTACACCAGATTGCTGCACGGCATAGAAAAAGAAGCCGCCAAACAAGGTATGGATGTTGTTATGACGACATTCAGGAATGCAGACGAATTTATTGAGACCGGTATCTATAACACCGCTTCCGGTTTTTTGCTTGTCGGCGATGATACCGACAGTCTTGAAAGTATTTTCAAGGGCAAATCTGCGGTACAGGTTATGGGGTCGGACAAAAAATGGGGAGACCATATTTCTTATGACAACAAAACAATCGGCATTCTTGCCGCGAACTACTTTGCATCCAGGGGCTATAAACAGCTTGTATGTATCAATGTTCATAAACGTGATGGCGATGAAAGATGCCGGATGTTTAAAGAACACGCTGAATATCTTGGCGCAAATGTAGTGTACTTTAATAATCCAAACGCATTGATAAAAACAGATGTTGAACAGCATATCGAGTTCAATTTTTTGAAAGAATGTGTTGATAAAATAGAAAATGCCAGTCCGCGTCCGCAAG
>JBAZGP010000243.1:0-5751 GCA_041652835.1 Lutibacter sp.
CAGTTGAAATAAACAACCGGCTTCTTTTAGTTTTTTATATTCTTCATAGTTGTTATGATAAAAGGAATACCTTTCTGGATGTGCTAAAACAGGTTTATATCCCGCAATTTGAATGTTGAACAAGGTTTCATACAAATCAATGGGCGCATTTAAGTAGGACATTTCCACTAAAACGATATTGTCTTTTAACGTACGTAATTTTTCGGTTTTTAATAAGTGATTAAAATTGGCATCTAACATATATTCAGCAGCGGCTCGTAACGAAATATCCATAAAATCGGTACTTTTTAAATGCGCATTCAGGGTATCAAGTTTATGCTGAATGGTTTCTGAAGCATTTTCCCAAACACTTTCTATCACGTGTGGCGTACAAATAATATGATTAATGCCATAACCTTTCATTCTTCTTAACAAAGCAACAGACTCCTTCATACTTTTTGAGCCATCATCAATAGCTGGCAAAAAATGCGAATGAATATCCACAAAACCTTCTGGAAACATAGAGGTAAGCGGCGTCTTTTTCTGAAAGAAGGAAAACATAAAATCAGTCAATTATAAGATTGATGGCAAAATTAAGGGATTTGAGGGATTTTTAAATTGTTTAATTGTTTATTTGTTAAAAAGTTAAATGTTTGAAAGTTGAAAATTGCTTATTTCCATTAACTTTTATCCTTTCCTTTTGGCACATCTCACATCTCACATCCCACATCTAATAACTAAAATTCTTGGTTAATTTCAAAAATCCTCCAAAGTTATTAGGTAACACACTACCAATATCTGTTGAGAACCCAAATGAAATTTCGAAAGGAATATTTTTAGGTTGAAGGTAAAATTCAAAAAGGGAAGAAAATTGATCTTTATTTAAGGATTCTCCAAACCAGCCAGGGTAATGGATATAGCTGAAGTAGGTTTTATATTGTACTTTCCGACTTAAATAGCCTTTAAACCCAAGATGATAAGCGGTGAACCGGTTGTAATTTGAGTCTATTCCTCTTGTAATTCCATCAATAGGTTCTTTTGTTGGAAAAAATGGAGAGCCAATGGTTTGGCCAAAATAAGTCCACCCAGAGTTATAGATACTGTTATTGAAGTAATTGTCAGCTCCGCTAGAAGTGGTGTTTTTGCTCATATGTTTTGTATAAGTAAATTCCGCTAAAACTTGGGTAATTAAACTTTCAGGTTTTTTTAAATCGATAAAAAGTCCATACAAAGCATCAGGATAGTTGGATAATTCTCTGCCAGACCGATCTTCGTAGGGATGCGACCAATAGGCATTCCAATTTGTTTTTTCGCCAGTATAATTGAGCTGAAACAAATAAGCGCCCACAGTATTTCCCAGAGCATTGATTTGATCTCCTTTCAATGCAGTTCCTCCTCCCGAATAACCGATAATCACTCTTAAATAATCCTTAAAACTTGAAGGCTGTTTTCCAAATTCCTGTGAAGTTCCTCCCCATTGTACATAATGATCCATTCCTGTAATTATGGAAATTTTTTCGCTCAAAACGGATTTAAAATACAAGCTTTTATGGTGTAAATGTGCATTGTTAACAGCACGTTTATCGTTTAATAAATATTCGCCATAATTTCCTTTGGTGGAAAGCCAACTTTTAGCGAAAGGAAGTTTTAGATAACCTATAGTTTTTAGGTTGATGCCCGGGAAAGCTCGGCTGTTGTTAGATTTAATGATGTTTCCGTTGGAAGATGACAATCCTTCCCATTTTATGTCATCATTTTTGCTGCCCAAATCCAATTGCACTCCTTTAAACTTTAGACTTGCATAAAGCTCATTGATAAAAAAGTCGTTTTTTGAGGCCAAATATGCAGTAAAACTGGCTTTATAGGAAAATGAAAAGTTGCTTTCTGATTCTTTAAAGTCTGAAAACATGGAAGCATAGACAGATCCGTAACCGCTATTGGGAACAGTGCCAAAAGTATTGGCAGTCATCCAAAAAGGTAATGTTTTTTCAGAAGAAATTGCTGAATTTAGTCCTACAGAATAATTTAAAGGGTTGTTTTGAGAAAACCCTTGGATGAAACCGAGACAATAGAGAATTACAGCCAATAAAAATTTTATAGGTATTTTTTTCAAATTTCAAAATAATTGCGTGTAAAGGTAATATTTTTTGACTCTTTTCTTTTTTCTTGCAGTCCTTCTTTTTGTCGCAATAGGCAATAGCGAATAGAGAAAAAATTCATAATTGTTAATTCATAATTTGTAATTGTCAGCCTTCAGCTTTGAGCTTTCAACTTTCAGCCTTCAGCTTTGAGCTTTCAGCTTTCAGCTTTCAGCCTTCAGCTTTAAGCCTTCAGCCTTCCGCTTTGAGCTTTCAACTTTTCATAGTTATGAATAAGGAAAAATACAAAATACATAAAAACAGAAGGGCATATTTTACAAATACGTCTTAATTTGTTAATTTTAATAAGAATTCAATAAATTCACATTTATTTTTTAAAAAAAATAGTATTTTTTTAAATTAATTATATAGATTTGCGCTTCAATAAACAATGATGATGACAAATAATACTTGGAACAGCTTCTATTTTTACTTTTATTTTAGCGATAAGGGTTGAGGCTTCGTATGTGTTATTTTAACAAAAATAAATAATAAAGTCTCGAAAAATTTCGGGACTTTTTTTTTGATTAAAAATGATGAAATGCGTTTAACTATAACATGATTTAAAATCAAAATGAGCAAATACGCATTCCTGAGGACCAAATAAAAACAATTAACAATAACTAATGAAAGTAGCAATACAAGGAATTAAAGGATCATTTCACCATATCGTGGCCGAGGAATATTTTGGTAAAAATATAGATTTGGTCGAGTGTATGTCGTTCAGTGAAATGCCCAATTTGTTGCACAGTAAAAAGGCAGAGGTCATTGTTATGGCCATTGAAAATTCTATAGCGGGCGCCATTTTGCCAAATTATGCACTGATTGATGATCATAAATTGGCAATTTGCGGAGAGTTTTACTTACCAATCCAGCATAATTTAATGGCATTGGAAGGCCAGAATATAGAAGATATTACAGAGGTATATTCTCATCCTATGGCCTTGTTGCAGTGTCGTAAATTTTTTGACGATTATCCGCATATCAAATTAATTGAAGATTCAGATACTGCTTCAGTAGCTAAAAGAATTCAGGATAAAAAACTTAAGGGAGTAGCCGCTATTGCCAGCAGCTTGGCTGCAGAAATCTATAATTTGCAAATAATAGCGCCTGGAATTCAAACCACAAAAGAAAATTCTACCCGGTTTTTCATTTTAACAAATACGGAAAACAGAAAAAGCGTTTCAGCGAATAAAGCCTCCATTAAATTTATTGCAAGTCATGAAACAGGCAGTTTGGCTGAGGTTTTAACCATTTTGGCAAAGCACCATTTAAACCTTTCCAAAATACAATCCATGCCGGTGATTGAAACCCCTTGGAAATATGCTTTTTTTGCCGATTTTGTGTTTGACAGCTATGCCGATTATTACAATGCCTTAGATGAAGTGAAAGAAAAAACAGAAGCCCTAAAAATTTTGGGCGAATACAGTAAAAGCAAACGATAATGATACAAAAGTCGAACAGATTAAATGAGGTGAAGGAATACTACTTTTCCACGAAGTTGCGGGAAGTGGCCAGCTTGAGGAATCAAGGGAAACCAATTATTAATATGGCTATTGGTAGCCCCGATTTAAATCCGCCTACCAGTGTGGTTGAAGCCATGAAAAGTGCAATGGATTTGCCAACTGCACACCAGTATCAAAGTTATCAGGGAATTCCTGAATTGCGTGAAGGTATTTCCAATTTTTATAAGACCAATTACAGCGTTTACTTAAATCCCGCCAATGAAATTTTACCTTTAATGGGCTCAAAAGAGGGAATTATGCATATTTCTATGGCTTTCTTAAATAAAGGTGATCAGGTGCTTATCCCAAATCCGGGCTATCCTACTTATGAGTCAGTAACCCGATTGTTGGAAGCTGAACCTGTTTTTTACGGATTACATGAAGCCACAAATTGGCTGCCAAATTTTGGGGAAATTGAAAAACAGGACTTAAGCAAAGTGAAAATTATGTGGGTCAATTACCCGCATATGCCAACTGGAGGAATGGCTACCAAAAAAGATTTTGAACAATTGGTTGCCTTTGCAAAAAAGCATCATATTTTAATTGTGAATGACAATCCGTACAGTTTTGTGTTGAATGACAATCCGATAAGTATTTTGGAAGTGGAAGGCGCAAAAGAAGTGGCAATTGAACTGAATTCATTGAGCAAAACCTTTAATATGGCCGGTTGGCGCATTGGTATGGTGGTGGGCGATGCTGAAATTATTAAAACAATTTTGGAAGTGAAAAGCAATATGGATTCCGGCATGTTTTTCGGAATTCAGAAAGGAGCGGTGGAAGCCTTTAAACTTTCGGGAGAATGGTTTAAAAGTCAAAATGAAATTTATGAAAAAAGACAAAAGGCAGTGTGGGAAATTTTTGATGCTTTAGGTTGTACTTATAATAAAAATTACGGCGGACTGTTTGTTTGGGCAAAGCTGCCTGAAGGCATAAATGCGACAGTATTTACCGATAAACTATTGTATGAAAGTAACGTGTTTATTGCGCCTGGAAATATTTTTGGTTCTAATGGAGAAGGCTATATACGCGCTTCACTATGTGTTTCTCAAACCATATTAGAAGAAGTATTGAACAGATTAACTACCGTAGAAATTTAAGAAATGGAAAAATTAGTGGTCATTGGTTTGGGGTTAATAGGCGGTTCTTTAGCGCTCGATTTAAAGAAAAGAGAAGGCTTTAAAGTATGCGGAATTGACCAAAATCCTGAACATATTAAAAAAGCATTGGCGCTGGGCATTATTGACGAAGAAATCGAGTTGTCGCAAATAGCTGATGCATCAGCAGTGATTATTGCGGTTCCAGTGAATAAAATTCCTGAGGTTACTTTGAAAGTGTTGGATTTGGTATCGGAAGAAACTTTGGTTTTTGATGTGGGTTCGGTAAAAAATGAAATTTGTAAATCGATACAGAACCATCCAAAACGCAAAAATTTTTTGGCGGCACATCCGCTTGCAGGAACGGAATTTTCTGGACCGGAAGCGGCAATTTCAGACTTGTTCGATCATAAAGTGATTATACTTTGTGAAACGGAAAAGTGCAACTGGCAACTGCTGGACAAGTCGTTAGGTCTGTTTAAAAAATTGAATATGCGCATAAAAATGATGAATCCAGAAGAGCACGACAGGCATATCGCTTACGTATCGCACTTGTCGCATGTGAGTTCATTTATGCTGGGAAAAACGGTACTGGAAATTGAAAAAAATGAACAATATATTTTTGATATGGCAAGCACCGGTTTTGCTTCAACAGTGCGTTTGGCAAAAAGTTCATCGAGTACATGGACACCTATTTTTCTTCAGAATAAAGAAAATGTGGTTCGTTCTTTGGAAGAATATATTAAAAATTTAAACGAATTTAAGGAAATGATTGCGAATGATGATGAGGATGGATTAAACAGAACCATGAACAATACCAATTACATCAAAACAATATTAAACGGAATAAAATAGACAATCAAAATCATATATAAAATGGAAATTAAGAAAGAAAACAGGGCTTGGTTGGAGGCTATGAATTTAGCGCATCCACTTGTAATTGCAGGTCCTTGCAGTGCAGAAACAGAAGATCAGGTGATGAAAACAGCACATTTGTTAAAAAATACAGATGCAAATGTGTATAGAGCAGGAATT
>JBAZGP010000244.1:0-5708 GCA_041652835.1 Lutibacter sp.
CGAGTAGTATTAATGATGTTTGCAACTTTCGGAATAAATAAAACTCCACCTAAAATTATTACACTTGCTAAAATACCAACTACAAAACAAATTGATACCTTATACTTTTTATAGTTAAGCAACAAAACTATTGCACCAAAAATTATCGCAAGTTGCGTTACGTATTGAATTATCCTGAAAAATTTTCCGCTAATGTCTGTTTTATTCCAATCTATACCTAAAGCTGTTCGTATTAAAGAATCCTGTCTATCTAAATAGTTTCCCTTCGGTTTATCTTCTATAACTTTAGTAGTAGAACTTGATGATACCGCATTAATTTCTGAAACTTGTTTCGCAATATTGGTATATGAATTAGTATATCCCATGTAAACTATGCCACCGCCAATATAATAAAACCACAGTCCTCCAACCAATCCAACAATTAATACTGAAGCAATAATTGGTGTAAAATTAAATTTACGAGTAAATATGGCATATACCAGCAAAATTATTCCGGTAATTCCAAGATAACCAAAGACTAATGTTCCAATAGTGTAGTGGCACATAACGGCCAAAATGCCAAAAAAACTAAGCAGTAAAAACTTTTTAAAAAACCTCATTTGCGTAAATAATACAAGAATAATCAAGGCAAAAAATAATTCTGCCACCATAGATTTAGTAATGGTTGCAATTTCTACAGTAAAAACCGGCACGATAATAAAAAATATGGTTGAATAAAATCCGTATCTTTCTCCGATTTGTTTTGAAAAAGCCTTATACAATATCAATGGCACAAAAGACAAAACAATAGGGAATAATAATTTAAACTGCCACAAAACAGGTATGCCTATTTTATGAAGGAATGGTGAAACGACATTCAAGACAATCGAAGTATTATTTAAACTGTAATAATTCCAATCCCACCCGTTTTCTATAGTGCGATTAACTGTATAAAATTCTTGATGGATATCAGTACCAACTATATATGAACCTAACATAGTTTGCTGCAAAATCATTGCCAATGATAATCCAACAAGATAAAACGGAAAATGTTTTTCAGGGATTTTTTTAAAGTAAACTAAAAGGATAACAATAATAACTGAGGCGCTAACTAAATGAGGAACAAACCCTAATAAATAATATGAACACACGGCTGTGATGATTGATAAAATTAACATTGCCGAAATTACAATGCCGTATTGTTTAAGCCAACTATTCAATTTCAGGCTATAACCCATCAAAACTCCATTAAAAAAGGCACTCCAACTGATTTTATTCAGTTAAAGCGCCTTCTACGTCTTTCCGTTTAGGCTTTAAACTAAAAATTAACCCCTATCGTTAGCATTATATTTTACCACATCCTCTTTTGATGTCACTTTAAATACACCTTTATTATGAACTACTATTACAATTTCGCCCCATTCTATACCGATAATGCTAACAACTTCATTAAGTAATGGTAATATTTTTTTTCCTTGGTCGTTAGTAATAATAGCAAACCTCCCTTAATGTTTTTTAAATTCTTTCCAGAAATACTTGAAGGGATATGCAATTACATCAGAAGGATTCCGTTTTTTCTTTTTATCTTTAACATGTTTTTTATCTGCCATTTTCTATCACACCCCCAAGAATATTTTTAACTTCTAAAAAGTCCAAGGATTCCTTTTCAAGCAATGCATCAATTAATTTTTTAATTGAAATCATATTTCCATCTATAATGTCCTTTGCCTTAGTGTAACATTTGTCAAGTATGTTTTGGACATCGCTATCAATTGTTTTTTGACTATCAATACTTAAATCTTTTAACCCCATTGAATTAGTCAAAGCATAACGCAACCCGAAATTTTCACCCATTCCATAATTTTCAACCATACCACGAGCGATTTGGTTAGCTCTTTCCAAATCACTTTTTGCACCACTTGAAACTAATTCATTACCAATTATGATTTCTTCGGCTGCTCTACCACCTAAAAATACCGCAATAGTGGCCTGTGCTTTTGCCTTAGAAACTAATAATTCTTCTTTATCTGCCGCTGTTCTGGTAAACCCACCAACTTGACCACGAGGCAAAATAGATATCCTCTGCACTTTATCCGCATCTGGTATCAAATTAGCAATCAGAGCATGACCAGCTTCATGCGTTGCTATTAATCGTTTTTCATCAGGAGTTAAAACTAAACTTTTCCGTTCTTCACCCGCTAATACTTTATCAATTGCTTTTATAACATGAGTCGATAAAATAATGTCCTTATGGTCTTGGCCTGCAATAATTGCCGCTTCATTTAAAAGCAACGCTAACTCTGCCCCACTAAAACCACTTGTTTGTTTGGCTAAATTTTCAATATCAATACCACTTTCAAATGGTTTCCCTTTTGCATGAATTTTTAATATTTCAACCCTATCTTTCAAACTTGGTAATGGTATAAATATTTTTCTGTCAAATCTTCCTGGCCTGAGCACCGCAGGGTCTAAAACATCAGCACGATTCGTAGCCGCTAAAACAATAACCTGTGAATTATTTTCAAATCCGTCCATTTCTGAAAGCAGTTGATTTAATGTATGATTCCATTCCCTACCAGCATCAGTGTGTCCGCTTCCCCTAGCATTAGCGATAGAATCAAATTCATCGATGAAGATTACGCTTGGAGTTTTCCTGGCTTGTTTAAATAATTTTTTAACTTTCATTCCGGCAATTCCAACAAACGCTGAATGGAATTCACTACCTGAAGTATAATAAAAAGGCACATCTGCTTCAGTAGCAACCGCCTTAGCTAACATAGTTTTTCCAACTCCAGGTGGCCCTTCAAGTAAAATACCTCTAGGAATTCTTGCCCCCAAATTTTCAAAATACGATTTATCTTTTAAAAAATTAACAACCTCATTAAGCCTTTCCTTTGCTTCACCAACACCACCTATATCATTAAATGTTATTGAATTCTTATCTTTTGTAAACTTCTGCGAACCTCTACCGATAATCATAAAATAATAAATCGCTATCAACACGCCGATAAGTAAAAAGTTGGATAAAAATCCAATCCAATTTATTCCGCTCGATATTGTTTCACTGCGATATTTTGCCGGTAAAACCAACCCCATATCAACTAAATCTTTAACACTAACATATCCAGCATCAACATTAATATCATCTTTTGCATTAAGACTTATCTCTTTATCATTTATATCAATTGTTTTTACATCATTAAAACCATCGGCAACAACAAATTTTAAATTACTAGCTCCACCACTGTTTTGAATGACTAAATCATTAAACGTATTACTTTTAGATAACGTAATAGCTTCACTTAAAGGTATGGATATTATTTCATCTTTTTGATAGTTTTTGTAAATGTAATATCCACCAACTAATACTATCATTATTAAAATAATAGTAGTCCAATTCAACTTTTTTTCATTCTTTGAAGTTGTTTTAGGGCTGATCGTAGTTTTTACCCGTTGTTTATTTTGACGATATTTTGAATAAAAATACGCACCTACAAAAAGCACAGCACAAACAATAAGAACAATCAGTTGAACAGACATTAAAACTCCTTTTAATACTTAGTTATTTAGGTACTTATTTTATGATACAAGATGTTTTTAGAATTGTCAAGTAGTTTTTTAACTTTACATAACTAATGTGTACGAAACCATTCCCAAGCCTTTGATAAACTCCCAAACGTACCAACTTTTAAACCATTTGCTTCTAATTTTTGGCGCAAAGCCTGTTTTTGTGCAATACTTAATTTTAATTCTTCTTCTTGATCTTGTTCCTCAAGTTCTTCTATAGTTGGTTTATTTTGTTCTAAAAAAGGAATAGGCATAATTTATTCCCCCATCATTATGCAATTTTTTGCAAAGCTTGCATATCAACCAATCTATTCAATGTTTTTTGCGCCTGCCATTTATCCGGTATAATAAAATCAACTACTTGTTCCGTAGTAATTTTCCCTTGTCTGCGTCTTGCGAAATAAAGCACTTTTAAAGCATCGCTTTCCTCACCCCTTGCAGGATTTGCCGCAAAGCTCTCTCCGAGTGCAGTCATAGAATATGTAGCCATATTTTACATCCTCCGTGGTCTTTGTCCATTTCTGGCATCATTAACTTTTCTTGTATACGCATTTAATCTTTCACTTTTTGTAAGACTAGGCTGGCTACCATCTTCATCTTCTTTCATAAATGGAAATCTAAATCGTTCGGTTTTTTCGTCAGATACAGGACGAGATTGCCAAAAGCCCCAAAAGAAACAACCTAAAACTACACCTAATATTACGACCCACTGTATTGTTATAATATTGGTATCAGTAGTTATTGGATTGGCATTTAGATAAAAACCAAGCGGCAAAAAGGCAAAACCCGCCAATACTTTAAAAATCCAATAGGTTGATCTTGCACCAACAAACATTAATATTGCTGGCAACCCTAATAAAAATACTAAGAACATACCCTCACCTCCTATGGTTGTTGTCGCATAATCCACTGAATATCCAACTGCATTTTCACTCCATGCACTAAAATAATATTGTTGAGAATCAGAATATCCATCTACTAATGTATAGGTAACACCAGCCCCATTAAATATAGTAGTCCCATCTATTAAAGATGATGGATAATCACTGGTACTCATAACTATTATTGTACTTGTAGCATAAGTTCCCATAGTCCATGTAAATATTAAATCTGCACCTGTTACAGTTACAATAAAATTTGTGGGTAATAATGGTAACGCCATTAATGTAGTAAAAGTTAATTCTATTCCATAACCCGTTCCTGCCTGATTTACAGCATAAGCTCTAAAATAATAATCTGTGCTTGGCGTTAATCCGACAATTCCATGCGAATAAGCACCTATTGCTGTCCATGCCTCATTCCAATCATTCGTATAAGGCGCACCTGAATTTACATCCCATTCAAAACCTCTTGCAGATATATCACCTAAATTTGCTGACGTTATTTCACCATTTAATGTTGCGGAATTATTTGTTATATCTGTCGCTGCATTGGTCGTTACTGATGGGACTGCTATAGATTGTTCTACCCCAAAACTTATAAGAACATCGGTAAAATTGTAGTTGTTTGCTTTGACATGGGCAGCAGGACGAGCTATTTTAGAACTTCTAAACTCATTAACTCATCCAGAAAAGTAAGTCGTATTTATTGCACCTAGACGTACTCTATTAATAGTAACTGCACCTTGAGCATCGGTATTGGTATCAACCGAAAGCCCATCAGAATACATTTCCCATGTACTAGCACTTAATCTCTCCTGAACAGCATAATGTAATGAATCTGCGATATATGCTGTCGCAATACTCCAATTCATAAACGAACCAGCATCGTCACGATGTTGAAAATAGCATATTCCAGTAGTAACATAGCCCATAGTGAATCCATAAATAGGGTTGGCTAAACCTGTATTTGACTCTCCATAAATGTAATTATTAGCCGATAATGGATTGGGTCTAGCAAATGCCTCTATTGAAAATGTAGATAAATTAGCAACGGAAGCAGCAGCAGGCATTTCTATATAATCGCTGGAAAAGGTCTGTTTTTTGCCTAAATCTCCATCAGCTTCAAGGGGATTATTTGCTGATAATTTAGTTCCATCATAATCATTAGTGGTTGAGTCCATAATATGTGAAGTGTCTGGATTGTCATTCATGTGGTAAACTGCAACATAATTAGCATCCCATACAGCTTCAGCAGGCGCAGAACCAGTCACTCCAACAAAT
>JBAZGP010000245.1:0-4553 GCA_041652835.1 Lutibacter sp.
ATTCTACTATTTTAGCTAACGTGTTTTTATAAGATTTGTGCGACCTAAGAACCTGAGGTTTTTCGGACGTAATAAATTTTTATTGACTGTTTGTGCATTTGTTTTAGTTCAAATTTAAGCATAAATTTTATGAGGTGTTGTGCTTTCGTACTTTTCTACTCAAGTCGTATGGATATATCAAGATGTCCACCTAAACCATCGTTAATAATCCGCTGTAATGTAGAAAATCGGATGTCTTTTAAGTTTCTTTCCAATTTCGAGATGTAAGATTTGTTCGTTCCAGCCAAATCAGCTAATTGTTCTTGTGTAAGTCCTTTATCTTCTCTTGCTCGTTGAATTAAAACTCCAAGTTTAAAAGCGTCATATTCTGTTTCAAATTCTTCTCGTTTTTCAGTTCCTCTTTTGCCAATTTTTTCATTAACAAACTGGTCAAGACTTTTTAAATTTTTATTTTTTGCTTTCATAATATTCTTTTTTTATCTGTTCAGCTCGTTCGATTTGTTGTTTAGGTGTCTTTTGGGTTTTCTTTTGAAATCCGTGACCTACGACTACTAAATTGTCAAAGTCGAAAAAGCAAAAAATTCTGAAAATATTATTTCCAACTTGAACTCTGATTTCGTAAAGTCCTGTTGTATTTTTCAGATGTTTTAAATAAATTTCGGGAATTCGGTCAATTTCCTCAATGACCTTTAAAGTCCAAATGATTTTCTTTTTTACTTTATCAGTTTGGTTTTCGTAAAAATTCTCAAAATAGTCTTTGAAGAAATAAAGTTCCCTTTTTTTATTCATTTAGCAAATATACAAAAAGTAGTTCAATTAGACAACTTTTCGGTTTTTTCAGTATGAAGCACAACGTGTTTTTATAAGATTTGTGCGACTTAAGAACCCGAGGTTTTTCGTGCGTAACAAATTTTTATTGACTGTTTGTACATTTGTTTTAGTTCAAATTTAAGCATAAATTTTATGAGGTGTTGCACTTAGTGGTTTTGTGTTAAAATTAATCTATTTTGTTGAAATTCATTTTGTTTTGGTTCTTAAATCTTTGAATTTTTCTGATTGTTTCAATTTTTATTATTAACGTTTTCAATCCAATTTTAAAATCTACAATAATTGTCAAAATCTGGAATTTGTCTTATTTATTTTCCCGTTCCAATATTAAATCCCGAGATTATTAAAATCTTAAATTTGTTTTTATAGTTTCAATTTGTTTTATTTTTTTGGTTCCAGCATTAAAATCCTGCGTTATATTGCTCATTATTTTCCAATTTTAATTTGATTTCACGTTTTAATCTTTAATTCTGAGTTTATTATTAAAATCTGGAATTTGTCTTATTTATTTTTTCATTCCGACATTAAAATCTTGAGTTTTTATTGCTAAAATCAGTCATTGTGCTAAAATTATTTTGCTTTGTCTATTTTTTTTCAGTTTTCACAGCTTGTTTTTCCGATTCGGTGCTAAAATCTGACCGATTTAATTTTAAAATCATTCGGTACGTGACTTAGACAATCTACTTTTTTAATCTTAAAATACCAAAATTAGGATTTCAGTTCTGAAATCCGCCATTAAGTGCAACGAGTTTTTATAAGATTTGTGCGGCATAAGAACCTGAGGTTTTTCGTACGTAACAAATTTTTATTGATTGTTTGTGCATTTGTTTTAGTTCAAATTTAAGCATAAATTTTATGAGGTGTTGTAGCCAGTTATTCTCTTATCAGATTAATACAGTTTTTTGATTTTAAATATAAATTATCAAATGTTTCCCATTCATTTTTATTCAATCCTATTTCTAATGCACAATCTCTAAAATAATTTTTCCCATTTCCAAATTTATTAGCATTTTCTAACATTTTCCTAAGCAAAGAATATGTTTTATTTTTTCCAAAAAGTTTTTCAAATCCAATTAGATATAGATAGTAATAGTCATAGGAAGCGTTTGTTAGGTCTAAGGGAAAATCTTCAATTTCATAATAATTTGGGAAAGTTCTTGTCATATAATTTTCTGTGAATGTGTTTTCAATGAGAAAATTATTATATAAATCTTCAGATTTAACTTCTTCAATATATTTGAATGATAGATATTGAGCTATACTTTCGTGATAAAATATCCATAATTTTTTGGTAGATAAAGCATTTAAAGTTCCTCCGAAATATTTATGTGCCATTTCGTGTGCAATTGTTTTAATAAAACCAAAATCATTTATAGTCTGGCTGTCTAAATTTACCTTATCTTTAAAATTACTAAAGTCCATTACAATAGTTGGAGAAACAGTAAAACCCCAATAAGAATATTGATTTTTAGGTCCAATGCTAAATATTTGAGGGAAAACAACTTTTTCATCATAGGTCCGTTTTAATCTATAAGTATAGAAGTCTCTTATTTTATCAATTTCTTTAGATAAAATTGAGATATATTTTTCGTCTAATTCAGTATTCAGTAGAATTAAATTTCCTTTTTCTATTGTTTTGAATTTTCCAGCATATAGTAAAAATTCTGTTGGATTATTATTGATAAATTGTAACTTTTTACCAGTTTTAGGCTCTGAACCATTTAAATAGACAGTTTCTCTTTTATTGCAGTTAATGTTTAAATTATAAGTATTCATTGATAACCACTCCATTGTCTCGGATTCCATTAAAATAGGAATAATTGGGTATTGGAATGTTGATCTTAATATTCCGTTTTTTATAGCAACAACTCCCATATCATCATCAGCTGCTTCTTCATTTTTGTTGTATGTTGGGAATTTTCCAGAATAAACAATTTCTATTTGAGTTAAACTATCTAATGTTTTTTTGTCATTTACCCAGAAATGTAAATCATAGATTACATTATTTTCCCAAAGTAATTCTTTCGGTTCAGGGTAGACAATTTTCCCATTATGTTTTACAAATTTGATATTTAACCCTTTGTGTAAAATAATAGAAAATTTCTTATTCTTTGGAATTTCTGTAATTGTAATATTACCATCAATAATTCCTTTTTGAATATTCAGATTCAAATCTCCACTTATATGAGTTTGTGAAAAGATAGAATTTGATAGAATCAATAAGAACAAAATAATGTTAATTTTCATAGAGTTTTTTTATGTGGATTTTCGTATTTAATTGGCTACAACGTGTTTTTATAAGATTTGTGCGACCTAAGAACCAGAGGTTTTTCGTACGTAACAAATTTTTATTGACTGTTTGTACTTTTGTTTTAGTTCAAATTTAAGCATAAATTTTATGAGGTGTTGTACCCCGTTTTATATTCCAGATTTTCTTCTATTATCCTCTTTACAAAGCATTTGACAGTTTTCAGAACTTGTTTTTCCGCCTTCGTGCCAAGGTGTAATGTGGTCGGCTTCCATTTCTTCAATTTCAAAATATTCCTTGCATACTACACAATTTCCTTTTTGTCTTTCGTAAGATTCTCTTTTTTGATTTGGACTAAAAGCACGAATATTCAAATGCTTTTCCTTGCGAGTTAAAACATAAGTGTAAATTCCTTTTTTACTTCCAACATCTTCATCTTCCATTAATTCGGCAATTTCAACTTCGAGTTTCTTTGAGTCAAATTTTTGGTCTTTAAATTCGTTGTATAGAAAACCCCAATCTATTCCTTTCATTTCTCTGCGATACTTTGGAAAAACTATCTTTACCCAACTAATTACCGTTTGAAAATAAAGCCAGATTTCGTTTGCATTAGGTTCGTGTTGGTTTTTTGCCATATAACCCTTAATGTCATCTTTACTTATCCACTTTATTGTAGTTTCTAAATACTCTTGTCTTATAGCTGAACCATTCAAATAATCGCTCCCTAAACCATAAGCTGGACAGTTATTTTTACTAAAATGTCTTTTAGCGTCAGAAACCCACGAACCTGAATATACTGCGTTTCTTAATTCTTGGTCAGTTAATTTTTCTCCTGCAATGTTGATTGTCTCAAACCATTCCAATTTTTCACTATCTTCTCCTTTACACAGATAAACCATTAATTTGTAGTTTAAAATCTGTTCTTTTTCGTCTTTTTGAAGATTATGAAAATATCTGCTATTAAATGCAAAATCTCCTTCAACAAACTGACAAATTGAAATTGTTCTTTGTTGTCCGTCAATAACTTCAAAGTTTCCATCTTGTTGAACAGCCCAATACATTACATTTAAAGGAAAGTCCTTTGTAATTGTGTCAATGACTGCGTCTCTCTGCTTTTCTTTATAGATAAATTCTCTTTGGTAAGGTGGACGAATATCCAACTTACCACCAAAACCTATTACGCCATCTTCTTCGTTATCTTCATATCCGTTGGTTAATTCACGGACTGTAATTTCCTTGAGTTCTATATTCATAATTTTTTATTTCTGATTACAATACGTACATATGTTGGAACTCCATTTATAGTACCATCTTTATCTTTAATTAATCCGTGTTCTTTGAATGGCACATTATCATTAAGTCTTAAATCATTTGAACTTAATATTTCAAATTGATTTGGATTATATTTATCTAAAAAGGTAATGGGAACACCCATAGCACCTTTATAATCCATTGGTATTTCAGCTACTTTTCCAAC
>JBAZGP010000245.1:4563-5703 GCA_041652835.1 Lutibacter sp.
ATTATCATATTTAGGATATTCAGCTTCGTTATATTTTTTGTATAGGATTAAGTCTTCATCACGTTTTGAAATGTCAAGATTTGTAAACCAACAGATATTACCTAAACTTCTCCATTTCTGACCATCTTCATCTTCCCAATATCTTGTTTCTCTTGCTTCATAGTGTTCTGGCACTTGAAAAGCCATGTCGCCACTTTTATAACCGACCCATACTTTATTTTCTCTAATTAAAGAAAAAACTTCTTTGTATGTTACGGCATTTTGGCTACCAATAATTAGAAACTTTTTGTCGTATTCAATTAGTTGTGCTAAATATTCTCTAAAAAGTGAAAAAGGTGGATTCGTAACAACAATATCTGCTTGTTGAAGTAACTCAATACTTTCTTTACTGCGAAAATCTCCATTTCCTTTTAAATGCTTAATTCCAATTTCTTCTTGGTCAGGTTCAAAGTTTCCGTTTTTGTCTCCATCATATTCTAAATATATTGCTTGTTCTTTGTCGTTTTGACTGAACAAGTCCATACTTTGGTTTTTGTAACAAGTAGCAATTAGTTTTTTAAGTCCTAATTTTTCAAAGTTATACGAGAAAAAGTGAAAGAAATTACTAACTCTCGGGTCGTCACAGTTGCAGTAAACTACTTTGTCTTTAAAGTGTTTTTTATAATGTTTTAACTCTTTTTCAATATCTGAAAGTTGAGTGTAAAATTCGTCTTGTTTTGCTTTAGAAGCGTTTGTTAAACTTCTATTAAGTGCTTTTTTAGCCATTCAGTTCTGTTTCTTTTTTCTTTCGTAAAGTTAATTTTTCAATTTCGTTTATTGTCTGTTCTGTCGGTTTTTCTTAAATGGGGTACAACGAGTTTTTATAAGATTTGTGCAACATAAGAACCTAAAATTTTTCCGCCGTAACAAATTTTTATTGACTGTTTGTACTTTTGTTTTAATTCAAATTTAAGCATAAATTTTATGAGGTGTTGTGGTGCGTTTTTTATTCGGTTATAGGAATGTCAATCCAATTTTTCTATTTAATCCTTGTTCAAAAATTCGCATTAATGTCGAAAGTTGAATATTTCCTTTTCCGTTTTCAAGTTTTGAAATATAGCTTTTTTTTGTTCCAGCTTTGTCCGCAAGTTGTTCTTGCGT
>JBAZGP010000246.1:0-5697 GCA_041652835.1 Lutibacter sp.
GATGAAAAAGTTGAAGAAGAACATGAATTACCTCGATTTGCCGTTGTTGGCCGTCCAAATGCAGGGAAATCCTCTTTTATAAATGCTTTGATTGGTGAAGAAAGAAACATTGTAACAGACATTGCCGGCACAACACGCGACACAGTTGACACAAAATACAATCGTTTTGGATTTGAATTCAATTTGGTGGATACTGCCGGAATCAGAAAAAAATCAAAAGTTAAAGAAGATTTAGAGTTTTATTCGGTTATGCGTGCCGTAAAAGCCATTGAAGAATGTGATGTTGCCATTTTGGTGGTTGACGCCACCCGAGAATTTGAAGGTCAGGATGAAAATATTTTTTGGCTGGCAGAAAAAAACAGAAAAGGAATTATAATCTTGGTAAATAAGTGGGATTTGGTTGAAAAAGAAACCAATACTATGAAAGATTTTGAAGCCAAAATAAGGCAAGAAATTGCGCCATTTACTGATGTGCCCATCATTTTTATCAGTGCTTTAACCAAACAACGTGTTTTTAAAGCCATTGAAACTGCTGTTGAAGTTTTTGATAACAGGAAAAAACGCATTCCAACAAGCAAGTTAAATGAAGCAATGCTGGATATTTTTAAAAATAATCCGCCTCCTTCCAACAAAGGAAAATTTATTAAAGTCAAATTTTGTACGCAGTTGCCAACGCCAACGCCACAGTTTGTGTTTTTCTGTAACCTGCCTCAGTATGTAAAGGAACCTTACAAACGCTTTATTGAAAATAAAATGCGCGAAATTTTTAACTTTACTGGAGTTCCAGTTGTCGTCTATTTTAGGCAGAAGTAAGTTTTTTTAAGAGCATCTTTGAATAACGCTTTTAAAGAGCTAAAATTTGACTTCTTAAATCAATTTTTATGAATATTTTTATATTAGTTGTGGTTTCGCAAGAGTTGAAGCCACAATTAAACATAGAAAATACGGAGTTGAAGTTACCTTATTTTCAGAAAGAAGTTTATAATTATAGTTTAAAATTTATCGAAAATATATCAACAATAACTTTTTATCATTTTAAAAAATTTTGTATTTGCTTCATTATGAATCAATTTTATTGTTTTTCCTATCTGCATTCATTTTTATTTGAAGTTTTTTTAGTAAAATGATGGCTATAAATCCTCCACAAAATGAAATTATACAATTTATTATAAATAAGCTGAAATTAAAATTCCCAGTTTGCATGATTGAATTAGGGTCAAAACCCAATCGCCCAAATGATTTAATAAAAAAGATACTTCCAAAAACACCGCCTATTGAATTTCCAGTAAAACCAAAAGAATATTTTTTTAAAACAACCAAAAAGCTATTGCCTCCAATTATTCCAAAAGTAATACTAATTAAGGAAATCAATGTTTCTGTCATAAATTACTTAATCTTAATGTTTTCCATAATTCATATCATCAATTTTCCCACCTAAAAGTCTCTTTTGAACAATAAAGTAAACAATAAGCAGCATAAAGCCAACAATGCCCCAATTTAAAGCTACGGACAAACCGTATTGAGATGTTACCGTATTATAAATTGTAAGTGATTCATTTATATTATTGGTTGATGGCAATAAAACAGGGAACAAAGAAGCTAAGGAAGAGGTTATTCCGCCAACTATCAATAAGGTGGATAAAATAAAACCATGCATATTCTTTTTTAATTTATTTATAAAAAACAAGCCAAACAAGCCAAAAAAGTAAATGATAGGAAATATGATTAAATAGGGTTTGTTTACAAAATTATCCAAAGAATTTGGGTTTATGAGTTGCCAAACAACTAAAGACAATACGGTTAATACCAATAACACACTATTTAATTTAAAAACTACCGATTTAAGTTGCTCATTTATAGATGAATTGGTTTTTAAAATTATCCAGTTTGCCCCATGAATAGACAGCGTAACCACTGAAATTAACCCTATAATGATGGTAAACCAATCTATAACACCCGGAGATTCCCCTAAAGGACTAAAAGTACTGTTCCATAAAGGCAAGAAAAAGTAATGGCCTTCATAAAGAGATACCCCATTTGCAACACCTCCTAAATTTACACCTCTAACTACGTTTCCTAAAGCAACACCAAAAAATAATGCCAATAATAAACTTGAAACTCCAAATGCCTTATCCCAAATAGTTGTCCACATTTGAAAATTAAACTGACTTCTAAATTCTAACCCTAAAGCTCTAAAGACAATGAGCCACAAAACAATAATCAATGGAAGATAAAAACCACTGAAAGCTGAAGCATAAAATGTAGGGAAAGCCATAAAAAGCAATCCTCCTGCAGCAACTAACCAAACTTCATTGGCATCCCAAAATAATCCAGCAGATTTTGCAATTACCTCTTTATCTTTTTCTTCTTTTGCCAAGAACAAATGAATAATTCCTACTCCAAAATCATAACCATCTAAAACAAAGAAAACAGCTAAAACAACAGCTATTATTATATACCAAAATAATTCCATAATTTAATGTTTTAAAGGTTTTGGACCTTGATGAATAGTTTTACCTACCAAGACTAAAAATAACAATCCTAATAACATATACAAACCAACAAAACCCAATAAAGTGAATAACGTATTTCCCGATGAAACTGTAGGCGAAATTCCTTCGCTTGTTCTTAATAATCCATAGACTAAATAGGGTTGTCTACCCAATTCTGCAACATACCAACCCGTAATATTCGCAATATAAGGGAACGGCACTAAAAACATAATCATCCAAAGTAGCGGTTTAATAGTGTATATTTTTTTTCTCCATAAAAAGAAACCTGCAAAGGCCATTACTGCAATAAAAATCGTTCCCAATCCAACCATTATGCGATACGAATAATAAAGCGCCGGTATATTGTCTGGCAGTTCTTCTTCTTTAAATTGGTCCATTCCAGGAATTTGCCTATCCCATTCCATATAGGTTAAGAAGCTAAGAATATTAGGCACTGCAATTTTATTGTCTAATTTTTTTTCAACCATATTTGGTTGTCCAATGAGTATAATTTCAGCTCCGGCATCTTCAGTTTCAAAAATACCTTCCATTGCAGCAAAAGTTGCAGGTTGATATTTAACTACATTTTTTGCATTCCAATCTCCTGTTGGAAAAGCAACTACCACACTTGAAATTAGTCCAAAAATAATTCCTGTTTTTAAAAATAATTTTCCATATTCTAAATTTACATTTCTTAATATATAAAAAGCACCGATACTGGCAACAACAAAAGAAGAGGTAACAAGAGATGCTGCCTGATTATGCAAAAACGCAGGTAGGAGCCAAGGATTACTGAATAGCGCAGAAAAATTTGTAAGTACATATTTTCCGTTTTCTAAAATTTCATAACCTACAGGGTGTTGCATCCAAGCATTTGTTGCCAAAATAAACCATCCACTTGCCCAAGAACCTAAAAACACTAAAAATCCGGTTAAAAAATGTAATTTCTGTCCCATCAATTTTTCACCAAAAATAAAAAGCGCTAAAAATGAAGATTCTAAAAAGAAAGAAAATAAGCCTTCCATAGCTAACGTTTGCCCAATAATTCCTCCGGTAAGTTCAGAAAATTTTGCCCAGTTGGTTCCAAATTGAAATTCCATTGGAACCCCAGTTACAACGCCAATGGTAAAATTAATTGCAAAAATTTTCATAAAAAATTTAGCACTATCGTTGTATTTTTCTATAGCTGTTTTTAAATATTTCCACTTAAAATATACAATCAATAAAGACAATCCCATTGTTACCTGAGGAAATATATAGTGAAATGTGATGGTAAATGCAAATTGCAACCTATCGTAAAATATCATATCTTCCATGCTGCTATTTTATTTTTATGGCAAAATTAAATGTATTATTCTATTCTATTTATAACTAAGGTTACCCTTATTATGAAGAATCAAAAGTAAGTCAATTTTTTGGTAACTTTTGGTGTTTATATTTCAAAAACGAAAAATTCAACTAACTGTTCATTTGAAATTAAATGAGAAGTGTGGGTTATAAAATGAAAATTAAGAACAAAAGATTACCATCCGCCTCCTGCGCCGCCACCACTAAATCCACCACCACCAAATCCGCCGCCAAATCCGCCGCCGCTTGAGCCACCACCAAATCCACCGCCGCCAAATCCGCCACCTCTTCCGGCACGGCTTAAAAGAATGGCTGTTAAAATATCCATTCCTGTAGAATTATCTCTAAAACCTTTGTCGTTTCCGCCTTGATCTTTATTTTTCTTTGAAAAAACAACCATTAAAATAATAAAAATAATGGCTATGATTAAAAGAGGTGGGATGCTTGAACTTTCACTTTCAGGCGATTTATTGCTTTTATAAGTTCCTTTTAAAACTTCAAAAATGGCATCAGTTCCTTTGTCTAAACCGCCGTAAAAATCGCCTTTTTTAAATTCGGGAATGATGATATTTCTTACCAACTCACCTGTAATTCCTGCCGTTAATTTATGTTCAACCCCATAACCTGGCGCTATCCATATTTTGCGTTCTTTATTGGCCAACAGCACAAAAACGCCATTGTCTTCTTTTGCCTGACCAATTCCCCATTGGTGCGCCCATTTTGGAGTTAAAATTCCAATATCTTCTCCATTTATAGTTTCAACGGTAACTACCACTATTTGGGTTGAAGTAGAATCGGAATATTTGATTAATTTGTTTTCAAGTGCCGATTTTTGTTCACTTGTCAACAAATTTGCATAATCGTAAACACTTGTCTGGATTTTTGGTTTTTCGGGAATGGTGAATTGCCCAAAAGCAACCTGTGCCAAAAAAATGCTTATAAAAAACGCAATATATTTTATCGTTGATTTGTACATATTCAGTTATTATCCTTTTGAAATCTCATTAGATAATTCGTTTGTGTCATTGGATTGATAAGGAAAAAATTCTTTCAGTTTATTTCCAACTTCAATAATGGCAAGTTCCAACCCTTTTGAGAATTCCTCTTTTTTGAAATAAGAAAGCATCAATTCCTTTTCTGCATCCCAAAAATTTTCTTTGACCTTTATATGGATTCCTTCATCGCCCAAAATAGCAAACTTTTTACTTTCAACAGATACATAAAACAAAACCCCATTTCTCAATTCAGTTTTGTTCATTTCCAACAAATGAAAAACCTCCAAAGCTCTTTCCAATGGAGGTAATTCTGTATTTTTTTCTATGTGAACACGGATTTCTCCTGAAGTATTTTTTTCAGCTACTTCAATTGCTTTAATAATGGCTTGCTCTTGTGCGGTTGTTAAAAAATCTTCAATTTTTGACATTTATTCTTTTTTTCCAAAATCAAATTTTACTTCAGGAGCTTTTTCTGCGCCAACTTCGGCATCAAAATAAGGTTTCCCTTCAAAATTAAAAATTCCTGCCAATATAGAGTTTGGGAATTTCTTTACGTGAGTATTATATGGTTTTGTAGCTTCGTTAATACGTGTTCGTGCTGTTAAAATTTGATTTTCGGTACTTGCCAGCTCATCCTGTAATTTCAGAAAATTTTGATTTGCTTTTAAATCGGGATACCTTTCAACCGTTACCAATAAACTTTTTAATGCACCGCTTAAACCGCCTTGAACTTGATTAAATTGCGCCAATTGCTCAGGGGTAATATTTGTTGGATCAATTTGAACAGAAGTTGCTTTTGCACGTGCTTCAATTACGGAAGTTAGTGTTTCCTTTTCAAAATCGGCAGCGCCTTTAACGGTGTT
>JBAZGP010000247.1:0-5687 GCA_041652835.1 Lutibacter sp.
GCTATAACCTAACTCGGCTAAAGTAGCGGCAGCAGAACCTCCTGCTAAACCTGTTCCAACAACAATAATATCTATATTACGTTTGTTAGCCGGATTCACCAAGTTAATTTTATCTTTATATAATGTCCATTTATCTTTTATTGGACCTTCTGGTACTCTTGAATTTAAAGTCGTCATAATTTTATAAGATTAATGGTTTAATTGACTAAAATAATGAAATAATGCAATAGTAATAAACCCTAATGGAATTACTATGGCGTAAATTTTACCCGCTGCCTTTATACATTTTTCGTACCTCATTAAACCAATAGATTGAAATGCTGATTGAAAACCATGCAGTAAGTGCAATGACAATAACACAAAGGCAGTTACATAAGCGCCTACCCTTAATGGATTGGTAAATTTGTGTTGCAATTCCGCAAAATACCTTGTTGGATCTTCCGGTAAAAATTCAATGTATTTGTGGTTCATTTCGGGAAACCAAAAATCAATAAAGTGCAATACAATAAAAGTTAAAATAACCAGACCGCTAATTATCATATTTCTTGACATCCAAGAAGAATTTGCAGCACCATTGAATTTAACATATTTAATCGATCTTGAACTTCTGTTCTTTAGCTCTATAACAATTCCCATCAAAAAGTGAAAAACAACGCCAAAAATTAAAATAGGCTGCATTAAAAATTGTATTAAAAAATTAGTTCCCATAAAATGGGACAACTCATTAAATACATTTTCACTAAATAAGGAAGTAATATTTACGGCTAAATGAATAATTAAGAAAATAATAAGGAAAAGTGCAGATAAAGCCAGCGATACTTTCCTTGCGATTGTTAAAGATAAAAATCCGCTCATTTTTAATATAAATTTTTAGATAGTAACAAAGATACTATTTCATTTATTGTATGAAAATTATTGGAAACATAATTTGATTTTGAGGCTTTATTTAGAATGATTATAGAGATTTAATATGTTAAATGAGTTGAAAATTAGGTGTTACATATTGAATGCGTTCTAAAAATTCGACATAAAATATTGTTCTCCAAATGGTTAACCATAAAGGTCTATTTGTTTGAAGAGATAAGGCATTTGTTATTCTTCCAAGCATGAAGCAATTCTTCTGAAGCTATCAATTCTCCGTTGCAAGTTACATAATTTCCAATACTGTCCTTTTTAATAATTTTTAAATCCCCTTTTAAAATGGCAGCAACAATTTCATGGGTGAGTTTTTTTTGATTGGTAACAACGCCTTTTTTAGTAAAAAGCAATCCAACTTTATTATTGAATAAATCCATTTCTTTTGAAGCATTGTCCGGCACAATGCCATTTTCCATTTTATTCTTTTTGAAGGTTAAATAATTATCCTTTTCATGTGCCTTGCCCAAAGAATAAGCAGCGCATTTTCCAATTTCCTGACGCAATCTTGCCATCCAATATGCATGTCTAAACGCATCCACTTGTCCGCCAGCTTTATCTTTATCCAACAAATCGGTTTTGGCAATAGAATCCGAAACCTTATTGGCTTCAAAAGAGATTTCTGAAGCCTTTTTAGCTCTAAACGGATGCAATAAGACCCATTTTTTATGCGAAATGGACAGTTCCCAGAAATTTTTCCAATTTGATTGCGCACACAATTGGTTGCTAAAGCATATAAATAACAGTATGAAGAATCCTTTTTTCATGCTTTTATTTCACTTCAAAAGCCTTTTTAGCCTCTCCTATTTTAATAAAGTATTTTCCTTTTAATAAATAGAACACTTCATTTTTTGATTTTTTGATTTCAGGCGATTTATGTTTTTTCAGATAGTCAGTTTTTCCTTTTTCAGAATAAGCCAAATTGTATTCTGCATAATTAAATCCTTTATCAGCCTGAACCGAAAATCTGTTTAATTCAATACCATCTTCTGAAGTGATAATTACCTCAAAAGTTCCTTCATTTAAAACATAAAAAGGAATATTTATTTTAGGCTCATTAACTTCATCCCATTGACTCCAAGAACTTCCCCAACGCGTTGAATATTTTACCTCAGGAATTTCAAAAATGGTTATGGACTTGTCTTTTATTGTGTTAAATTGTTGTAAATCGGCAATATTTGCTTTGTAAATGGAACGACCGTGAGTTCCAATGACCAAGTCTTTTGCTTCATTTTGAATCACCAAATCATGAACTGGAACAGCCGTTAAACCCTTTGAAAATACCTGCCAATTTTCACCTTTATCAAAACTTACGTAAACATTGTTATCGGTTCCAACAAATAAAATATTTTCATCTGACGGATCTTCCTTTATAACATTTACCGGAGAATCTGGCAAATTACTGCTGATGCTTTTCCAAGTTGTTCCGCTGTTTTCACTCACAAAAATATACGGTTTAAAATCATCGCTTCTATAACCGTTTAACGCCACATAAACGCGTTCTTTTTCATGTTCCGATGCAATAATGCGTGACACCCAGAGTTCTTTTGGCAGTTGACCTGAAATATTGGTCCAGTTTCCACCACCATCTTTAGTAACATTTACATAACCATCATCACTTCCTGCATAAATAAAACCAAATTGAAATGGACTTTCAGAAATTGCGCTGATTGTTCCATAAGGCACATTTCCTTTTTTGCCACCAGAGGTTAAATCGTTAGAAATTGCTTCAAAAGTTTCACCTTGGTTCATGGAACGCAATAATTTATTGGCACCCATATATAAAATATCCTGATTGTGAGAAGATAATAAAATAGGCGTTTGCCAATTAAAACGATAAGGGGCATCACCCAATTGATGCATAGGATGTATACTTAAACGCTCGTTGGTTTTTAAATTTACCCGATAATAATACCCAAATTGCGAACCAGCATATACAATATTATGGTCACGATTGTCAATTTGAACCTGCATTCCATCTCCGCCGCCAATACTTTTATAGGGATAATTGCCTGTTGCCTCCCACCTTGTTGAAGTTTCATAGTTACTTGGCCCGTACCAAACACCATTATCTTGCAAACCTCCGTATACGTTATAAGGTTTTTGATGGTCTACATTTATATAATAAAACTGACCAACTGCAGGCTGGTTATTTTTAATCCAGTTTTTACCATCATCATAAGTAATGTTAACTCCGCCATCGTTTCCATTAATTAAATGTCCTTCTAAATTTGGATTTACCCACAAAGCATGATGATCTGCATGAACATTTTCCTGATCCATTGACGTAAAGTTTTTTCCGCCATCTTCCGATTTCAAAATAGGCACGCCGCCAATATAAATTTTATTTTGGTTTGAAACGTTTACTGCAATAATTCCAAAATAGTAACCATAAGAGCTGTAAACATCATCTAAATATTCTTTATGGGTTTTTTGCCAAGTTTTTCCTCCATCAACAGATTTGTACACTTCTGCGCCAATGACTTCTGAATTTAACAAAACAAAATTGGCATCTTCCAAATAAGTTGCCAAATCACTTGGCTGAATTTTCCCTTTTTTAACCAAGGATTTTACGCTTTCTGAAGTGTATTTTTTATCAAAATTGTTATCCTTTAAATAGGTGTCCAGCTTTTCATTTTCCAATTTCATAAAATCAACAACACTCATTTTTTTGAAATCATCCTTTTCCAGACCTTCACTTTTTACCTTTTTTTCTTCTGGTCTACTCCCTTGGTTGTCGAGCAAAGCATAAATCACTTCATCATTAAAAGCGGCAAGTCCAATTCGCCCAACTTCACTTCCCGTGGGGAAACCATTATTTTCTATAGTAATTTTCTCCCAAGTTGAACCGGCATCGCTACTTTTATAAATGGCAGAATTTTCACCGTTGCCATAAAAATCCCACGCTTTTCTTTCTCTTTCCCAAGATGCGGCATATAAAATATTTGGATTTGTAGGCGAAGCGCTTATGTCTATAACTCCTGTATTCTCGTTAATAAACAACGTGTTTTTCCATGTTTTTCCACCATCTGAAGTTTTAAAAACACCGCGTTCTTTATTGGAAGAATATAAATGTCCGATAGCAGCTACAACAACTTCTTCTGGATTGTTTTTATTGATAATTATTCGACCTATATGGTGTGAATCTGTTAAACCAACATTTACCCAAGTTTTACCTTTGTCGGTACTTTTTAAAATTCCTATTCCTGAATACGAAGAGCGTGAAGAATTGCTTTCTCCAGTGCCAGCCCATACAGTTCCGTTTTTCCAATCTACGGCAACTGCGCCCATATTTTGTGTTGGCGCATTATCAAAAACCGAATTAAATGAAGTCCCATTATTGTTGGTATACCATAAACCTCCAGTTGCATAAGCCGCATAAAATTCAGTAGGTTGATTTGGATTTACAGCAATGTCCACAATGCGTCCGCTCATAATTGCTGGTCCTATATTGGTAAATGCTACGTTTTTTACTAAAGAATTTTGGGCATTTATTCCTACAAACAGCAATAAAAAACCACATAAAAAGGCTAATTTTTTCATTTTAAAAGTTTTGTTCGGTTAGAAGAATTACAGGACATAAATATACAATTACTTTAATAGAATTGTAATAATCCTGATAAAAAACATGAGCGGAAACTAACTTAATGAATTGAAAATTGGCTTAATTAATTACTTTGTGAAGTATAAGAAATGGCGTTTTGGAATAATATTTAATGTTATTCATATGTGGCCTAAAAAGTATTTCTTCGAATAAATTGAGATTTTTTGCAGCCATAATTATGAGATCTATACCCATTTTATGAATAAAATTTTCAATGGAAACTTCAAAATTTTTGTTAATCTCCACATGGAAACTATGAGGTTGGTCCTTAAAATAGTCATGCAAAGTCTCTTTATTCCAAAGTTGCCCTTTATCAAGAACTTCATCCTTTTTGGCAAGATGTATAAATCTAATTTTTAACTGGCTGGCTCTTAAAAAATCAGGCCTGTTTTGCAATAAATAAGCTTCATTAAAATTGGTGTAATCAGTTGGAAAAGCAATCTCTTCTATCCCATTAAAACGGGCTTCATTTGGCACAACCAAAATAGAACATTTAACTTTGGTAATCACATTTTCAAAAACAGAAACACTTTTTGTTGTTTCAACAGAAGGTTTTCCATCAGTTCCCACAACAATTAAATCAATATTTTTTTCTTTAACATGAAGTTTGGTTGCATCAATTATTTCGGCAGCTTCCATAATTGGAATAAAAACGTGCTTTCCTTTTAAGGGTGAAGAAGAAATCTTGTTCATTAAGGTGTCAAACGCTATTTTTGAATCCTCTTCATTTATATTATTTCTGGCATTCAACAAATAGAAACTGCATTTCTCATTTTCAAAAAGAGAAAGTGCATACATTATTGAATTCCAAGACTTGGTTGAAAAATTAGTTAATATTAATATGTTTTTCATTTAATTTATCATTAATGCAAAAATAAACAACCCTGCATTACTAATAAATGACAAAAGTCAGTGAAATTATGAGATGAAAATTTCTATTTTAAATTGAAAAAAGTGCCTTATACCAATTTAAACATATAATTTAGTATTAATTAATTGATTCTAACTTCTCAAGGTCAATAATTCTGATATTTCTACCCTCAATTTCAAGAATTCCGCTTTTTTTAAAATCTGCTAAAGTTCTAATTAAACTCTCTGTTGCAATACCTGCAACACCAGCAAGATCTCTACGTGATATATTGATGCTGTTTGTGGGTTTTCTGTTCAT
>JBAZGP010000248.1:0-5681 GCA_041652835.1 Lutibacter sp.
ACTTTGCATCATTTGTATTATTCTGGAACGCCAATACAAGCAATTGCTTTGGGAGCTACATTTAGTGCGTTAGAAGTGGTGCCACTTACACTAATGGGTTTTGAAATTAGAGAAAATTGGAATATTCTAAAAAGTAGACAGTGGATGCAGAAATACAAATGGCCTATATTTTTCTTTATTGCTGTTGCATTTTGGAATTTCATCGGCGCAGGAGTTTTCGGGTTTTTAATTAATCCCCCAATTGCTTTGTATTATATACAGGGATTAAATACCACAGCAGTTCATTCGCATGCTGCTCTGTTTGGTGTTTATGGAATGTTGGGAATGGGATTCATATTAATTAGTTTACGACTTTATTCAGACAGAAAATGGGAGAGTACAAAGTTAAATAGAGCATTTTGGCTCTTAAATATTGGACTTGTAGCTATGATTGTTTTTAGCTTGTTGCCAATTGGGATTATTCAAGCTTATACCTCTATAACAAAAGGATATTCCTTTGCCAGAGATTCAGATTTGTTATATTCACCAATAGTGCAAACTTTAAAATGGTTGCGGATAATAGGAGATATTATATTTTCAATTGGAATATTCTATTTCTGTTGGTTTGCCATAGATGAATCCATCTATAATTTTAGAAGAAAAATATAAATCTATTAGCAGAACAAATACTCCGTCGAGTATTTGTTCTGCTTCAAAGATTGAAGAAGAAAGAAATACAAAACAGAGTGGCAAATTAAAATATCAAAGAAATCTTTGGGCAAGTTGACAATATAATGAGCAACACAAATTTTTTTCATTATTTAAAGTCCTGTTTCATTAATGTTTTACTGTCAAAAATATAAAAGACATAATTGTCCACTATTAAAATTATTACTTACATTTGCATTATAAATAATATTAAAACAAACTTAAAATTAATAATTATGGAAGTATTAGACGCAACAAGAATTGAACCACAATTTAAACACGCAACAATTTTTCAAAAATATGAAGATCTTGCTAAAGGGGAATCCTTTATTCTTCATAACGACCACGATCCTAAACCTTTATATTTTCAAATGAGGGCTCAAAAAGGAGAAACTTTTAGTTGGGAATATGTTTTACAAGGACCGGAATCTTGGGAAGTTAAAATCTCTAAATTATAGTTTGTTAAAAAATCGAAAATTATGAAAATACTAGATGTAACATTGCTTGAACCAAAATTTAAACATTCAACTATATTTGAGCAATTTGATGACTTGTTAGAAGGGGAATCATTTGTTATTCATAATGATCACGACCCAAAACCCCTATATTATCAGTTGGTTGCCGAAAGAGGAAAAACATTTGATTGGGAATATATTTTAAAAGGACCTGATTTTTGGGAAGTAAAAATTAGCAAATTAAATATTGGAGAAAATACAACAACAATTGGAGAACTTGTAACTGCAGACTATAGAAAAGCAGATATATTTAGTAAATTCGGTCTTGATTTTAGTTATGGAGGTAAAAAAACACTCATAGAAGCTTGTAGGGAAAAAGGAATTGATGATTACGAAGTAGCCATTGCACTTGCCGAGGTTGGAAAACAAACAGGAACTGAACTTCTTAACTTTAATTCTTGGGGATTAGACTTTTTAGCAGATTATATTGTAAATGTGCATCATAAATACGTAAAAGAAAATGCATATATGCTTTATGAATACAGCGAAACAGTAGCTAACAGACATGGTGTAAAACATCCTGAGGTAATTAGAATTGCGCAATTGTGTGAAAAAATTGCAGTGAATTTTAAATCACTTATGCAAGAAGAAGAAATAGCTCTTTTCCCTTACATTAATAAATTGGCAATGGCTAAAAGAGAACATCATAAAATTGAAGCAGGTTTTGGAAATATTGAAAAACAAATCAAATTAATGGAAAACCAGCATACAGAAATTGGAAAATTTATGGATGAAATTCATCAATTAAGCAATGCATTTATAGCTCCAGAAGATGCCTGTTCTTCCTATAAAAGTTTATATACTAAATTAGAAGAATTCGAAAAGAACCTAAAGCAACATATTCATTTAGAAAATAATATTATTTTTCCTAAAAGTATTCAATTAGAAAAAGAGTTATTGAAATAGGCATGGGTACAATTTATTTAATTTCTGTTTTTATCCATGTAATTTGTGCAACATTTTGGATAGGTGGAATGCTATTTATCCCTCTTATATTGGTGCCAAGTATTAAAAACCAACCGAATCGCGTGTTGCTTCTCTATGAAACCGGAATTAAATTTCGGTTTTATGGTTGGATTTCAGTGATGATATTATTTATAACTGGATTTTTAAATATGTATTTTAGAGGATTGCCTTTTACGCTGGAATTTTTCATCAACAGTAAATATGGAAAATTATTGAGCTTAAAATTAACCCTTTTTGTATTGATGTTGCTTGTGGGTGGAATTCACGATTTTTATTATGGTATAAAATCGATTGATGAAATGAAAACGACAAGTAATATTAAATTTAAGAGAATAGCACGATTAACAGGTATGCTTAACTTGCTATTGGCATTAGTAATCGCTTTTTTGGGTATTGCAATATCACGAGGTGGTGGTTTTTAAAAACATAAAATTATGGCAAAGGAAACAGGCGCAAGAAGAAGTAAAGATTTGGTGAAATTGTCACACGAACATCACCATGCTCTTGTGTTTTGTACGCGTTTAAAAAAGGTTCAAAGAGTTGATTTAAAAACCTTGCAACTTTTTGTAGATGATTTTCGTAAAAATTATTTATTGGTTCATTTTGAAAATGAAGAAAAATTATTTCTTCCCTTAATGCCAGATACTGAAATTAAAAGGCAATTTATAGCTGAACACAAACAAATAAAACAACTTGTTCAGCTTTTGTTAGCTTTAAAAGAAAATGACAATGAATTGGCCATAAAACTTTCAGAACTTATTTTAAGCCACGTTCGGTTCGAAGAAAAGATTATGTTTCCCTATTTGGAAAAAACACTTCAACCAAATGAATTGGCTACTATTGGAATTGCCTTGTCAGAAATAGAAATTACAGCACATAAATTTACACCTGAATTTTGGAAAAATGAAAATTAATAAACAAACAAAAATATCAACCCTCATTAGAAGAAATCAAGATGCTCTTGAAATAATTGCCTCCATTAGCAAACATTTTAATAAATTAAAAAATCCGCTGTTTCGCAAAATTTTTGCTTCAAGATTAACCATTGAGGATACTGCCCGAATTGGCAAATGTGACATTGTTGATATCTTTAAAAAATTGGGTGAAATTGGTTTTGAGATTGAAGATATGTCAACGGTAAAAACAGTAAAAGAGGAGGTAAATGAAGTGCCACAAAATAATGCGATTTTAGAAGCCATTAAGGCATCAAAAGTGACAACATTAGATGTAAGGCCTGCATTGGCAAATGGTGAAGATCCTTTTAAAACTATTATGGATGCTTTAGACAAGGTGGAAGCGGGCTATGCATTGGAAGTTATCAATACTTTTGAACCTACTCCTCTCATTAATATAGTGAATTCTAGAGGATATTTGAGTTTGGTGGAAACCAAAGAAGAGGTGGTTTTTACGTATTTCCTTAAAGCGTTTGAAGCAGAAGAGGCACAACCAAATGACACTTCTATCTATAAAATTTCAAACGAAGCTTTTGAAGAAAAAACGACTGATTTTAAAAATAAAATTCACGAAATTGATGTTCGTGATTTAGAGATGCCGCTTCCTATGCTTACAATTTTAAAGGAATTGGAAGAGCTTAAAGAAAATACGGCTTTGTATGTACATCATAAAAAAGTACCACAATATTTATTGCCAGAATTGGCAGACAGGAAGTTTAAAACATGGATTACAGAAATTGACAATGAAAATGTGAAATTGCTAATTCATAAATAAATGAATCAGATAGGAAGCCAAAATGCACCTTCTCCAAAAGTAGTTGTGCCTCATTTTATTTTTGGAGGACTTACTTGGCTTTTAGTAACACTACTAATTCTATTCAATCCAACTGCTTTTACACAACATTTTTTTAATCCGTTATTGCTTTCCATAACACATTTGCTGGCTTTGGGTTGGATGACCATGATTATTTTTGGAGCCTTATATCAGTTGATTCCTGTTATTATGGAAGTAAAATTATATAGTGAACGATTCGCCTTAATTTCTTTTGTTTTGCTTGGGTCAGGGACTATTTTATTGGCCTACTCATTTTGGCAATTTTCTTTTCATACAATGCTATTTGTCGGTGCCACATTTGTTGTAGTTTCGGTTAGTTTTTTTGTTGCTAATGTTTTAATAACGGCCTTTTCCGCAAAGAAAAAAAGTATAGAAAGAATTTTTATAATTACCGCAGCAATTTGGTTGTTGTTTACTGTTTTGGCAGGACTTACCCTTGCCATTAACTATGTATTCCCTTTTTTAGATGTTCCAAATTTAGAATTGTTAAAACTCCATGCGCATGCGGGAATTGTTGGCTGGTTTATTCAGTTAATAATTGGAGTAAGCAGCAGGTTATTGCCCATGTTTATGGTCTCACATAGCCTGACTACAAAAAAGTTAACTTTTGCCTATTTTTTTATAAATACGGGTTTAATTTTTGGAATTGTTTCGTTATACATACAGTGGAAATATGGCGTAATTTTAAGTGTAATTATGGTTGTATTGGGTATTTCAGGATTTCTTTTATATATTTTTGAAGCCTTTAAAAAAAGGGTTAAAAAACAACTTGATATCGGCATGAAACAATCTGCACTCTCTTTTATGGTGTTGGTTATTCCCTTATTTATTATTTTATTGCTTGTATTTAATTTTAAACTGCATATCAACCTCACATTGCCTATATCTGTAGCCTATGGAAGTACTATTTTTATTGGTTTTATTTCATCTTTAATTATGGGGCAAACCTATAAAACTTTGCCTTTTATTATCTGGCTTAAAGTTTACAAAGGCCGTATTGGAAAAGTAAAATTGCCTTTGCCAAAAGATCTTTATGCCGAAAAAGTAGCTATTGCACAACTTTGGCTTTTCGCAATAGGACTTTTATTACTTTTAATAGGTATAATAACTACCATGAATAATATATTGAGAGCTGGAGGAGCCGTTTTATTTTTATCGGTTGCACTCTATAATTTCAATATATTAAAGATTATTTTTCATAAATCACAAAAAATACAATAGTATTATGAATACAAAAGAAGAAAATGTAAAGGAATTGCTTAGAGAAGTTATTGACCCGGAATTGATGGTTAATATCATTGATTTAGGATTGGTTTATGGCATAGCTGCCGATGAATCTATTCAAAAAATTGATATTGATTTAACGCTTACCTCCCGGGGTTGCCCAATGGGTGATATGATTATTGAGGATATCACACAAAAAATTACCTCGAACTATCCTGATAATCAAGTTGAGGTTCACCTTGTTTGGGATCCTGCATGGTCAATGGAAAAACTTACCGAGCAAGGAAGGATAGAACTGGGTTATTTTTGAAAATAAGACACTTCTCTCTTTTCTAAAGATGAAGCTTCACGCTTTTACTCCTAAATACCCATTGAATTTTTGCTCCCTTTAGGGCAATGTCATTAAGTTAAGCTTATATGTCATTTTTTTGTCCTTCCGAGGTACGAGGAATCTCATAATGCTGTGCTAGTTTGTTGCGATTCCTCCTTTGTCGGAATGAC
>JBAZGP010000249.1:0-5653 GCA_041652835.1 Lutibacter sp.
TGGCGGGCGTAATGGTACGGAATTCGGTATTGCTTATTGACTTTATTGAAATTAGGCTAAAAGATGGAGTTCCATTAAAACAAGCCATTATTGATGCCGGTGCAGTGCGTACAACACCAATTTTACTTACCACAGGAGCGGTTGTTATTGGAGCTTCCATTATTTTGTTTGATCCAATTTTCCAAGGATTGGCAATATCATTGGTTGCTGGAGCAATAGTTTCAACCATGTTAACCCTTGTAGTGGTTCCAATGATTTACTATATGACAGAAAAAAAGAAATGGGAAAAATAATTCTTATCACTTAAAACAAAAGAAATATGAAATTACTTGTAATAACAGCAGTTGAAGAGTTTGCGAAAGAAATAAGAATCATGTTGAAAAAATCGCATATCAGTATTTATTCTTATAAAAAGGTAAAAGGATTTAGAGATTTGTCGGAGGAATCAATAGAAAGGAATTGGTTTGCCGGTGAAATGGACATAAGCCGATCCATTATTTTCTTCGCTTTTGTTAAAGAAACCAATGTTGACCATTTTTTTACAATAGCCGAAGAATTTAATGAAAAACAAAAAACACTGTCGAAAATTCATGTGGTCGTATTAAATATTGAAAAATCTAACTAATAAAAATAATAAAAAATGAAAAGTAGAATTATTAAAGCCTTCGCCGGCACATTTATATTAATCAGTTTATTGCTTGCCATAAAAGTAAATGTAAACTGGTTATGGCTTACCGCATTTGTTGGTGCCAATTTATTACAATCTTCCATAACAAAATGGTGTATGTTAGAAGTCATTTTAAGAAAATTAGGGGTAAAAGATTAGCTTTAATTTTGTAGTTTAGCATTTTAAAGAAGGACAAAATTAAGGTAATTTTTAAAAATATCATCTCTTTTGTATTGATTACAACTGTGCTGCTGCCCTTTGCAGTGCAGTTTAATCATTCCTTCAAAAAACATGAACACTCGTATTGTAAAGCTCAAAATATTATTCATTTTGATACTCATGAAACGGACTGTTCAGTTTTCCACTTCAAAATAAATCATCATAAAATCGATTTTTCTTCAGCAATTCACCTTGCAGAAAAGATTGAAAATTTTGAAAAAATATTTACCGTTGAAACCCAAATTTCTTCTGTAAAAATCCAACATAAAGCGTCACGCGCACCTCCTTTGTTATTATTGTCGTAAAAAATTATCAAATAAATAATTTACAATAATATACATTTCAATGAAAAAATATTTTTCAATCCTATTCATAGGATTTTCAGTACTTGCACATTCGCAAAACAAACTTTCAGGTACAGTAACAGATACGCATAACGAACCCTTATTTGGAGTTTCTGTTTATGTAGAAGAACTTCAAAAAGGAACTTCAACCAATGAAAAAGGCCAGTATGAATTAACAAATCTTCCTTCAAAAAATATAAAAGTTACCATTGCATATATTGGCTATAAAACTGAAACTAAAATGATTAGCCTGTTAAATAAAGATTCTACCATTGATTTTACTTTGGAAGAAGCAGTTTTTAAAATGGATGAAATCATCGTTTCAACACCTTTTAATAAATTACAATCCCAAAATGTAATGAAAGTGGAACATGAAAGCGTCCATTCCTTGCAACAAAAGGGAACCTCAACTTTAATTGAAGGTTTGGCCACTATTCCAGGAGTTTCACAAATTTCAACTGGAACTTCAATTGGAAAACCAATGATTCGCGGACTAAGTGGCAATAGGGTTTTGGTGTATTCTCAAGGAGTGCGAGTTGAAAATCAACAGTTTGGCGATGAACACGGTTTAGGTTTGAACGAGTCAGGAATAGAAAGCGTGGAAGTTATAAAAGGACCAGCTTCACTTATTTATGGTTCCGATGCTTTGGGTGGCGTTTTATATTTCAATCCGGAAAGATTTGCCGATGCCCATACTTTTAACACTGATTTCAGTCAAAAATTATTTTCAAATACTTTGGGAAGCAGCTCGTCTTTTGGTATAAAAACCTCTTCTGAAAATTGGAAATTTTTGGCCAGAGGAAGTTACGATACCCATTCCGATTATAAAATTCCCGATGAAAGTCGGGTTACAAATTCCCGTTACAACGAAAAGGATTTGAAGGTTGGAATTGGATATAACAATGCCAAAATTTCCAGTGTTTTGCGATATAATTTTAACAAAATGGATATAGGAATCCCAGAAGATATGGCAGAACAATCCACAAGCAAAAAAACCATGTATCCAAAACAAGACGTTTCCAATAATTTATGGAGTTTGAAAAATATTTTCTTCTTTGAAAATTCAAAATTGGATGTGGATTTTGGCTATATTTTTAATGACAGAAATGAGTTTGAAGACAGTGATATTCCTGTTTTACACATGAAACTGAACACTTTTAGTTATGACGCAAAATACCATTTACCAAAATTTGGAAAATTTGAAACTATATTTGGCATTCAGGGAATGCACCAAACCAATAAGAATTTTGGAGAAGAATATTTAATTCCAAATGCAACCACAAATGATATTGGTTTTTTTGGAACCACCAATTATGAATGGAAAAATAATGTAGTTCAGGCCGGATTGCGTTTTGACAATAGAGCGATTTCCACTTCAGCTCATGGAATTATTGGTGAAGAAGGCTCCTTTGATGCCATTGACAAATCCTATAATAGTTTTAATGCTTCATTAGGGTATAAAACCGATTTAAGCGAAAATTTAATTGCACGACTAAATTTAGCTTCCGGATTTAGAGCGCCGAATTTGGCAGAATTAACCTCTAACGGCGTTCATGAAGGGACCAACAGATACGAAATTGGAAACAGCGATTTAAAAACAGAGCAAAATATCCAAGCCGATTTAAATATAGAATACAACTCAAACCATTTTGAATTTTTTGTGAATGGTTTTTACAATCACATCAACAATTATATTTACACTTCGCCAACTGGTGAAATTCTTGAAGGCTATAATGTTTATATGTATATCCAAAATGACGCGAAATTATATGGTGGTGAAATTGGCGTACATTTTCATCCGCATCCTTTGGATTGGCTTCATTTTAAAAGCAGTTTTGAAACCGTTACAGGAAAAAAACAACAAGGTGATTACTTGCCTTTAATCCCTGCAAACAATTGGAACAATACCATCAGAGCCGAATTTAAAATCAAAAAATGGTTAAATGACGGTTTTGCCTCCTTCAATGTTTCCAGCACATTTAACCAAAACAACGTAAGCGGTTTTGAGACAGCTTCCAATGGTTATTCTTTGGTAAATATTGGTTTTGGAGGTGCAGTTAAATTTGGAAAAATAAATTTTGACATCAATTTAAACGGCAATAATATTTTTAATGAAAGTTACATTTCTCATTTATCGCGTTTAAAAGAGGATGGCATTCAAAATATTGGAAGAAATTTTATGGCAGGTGTAAAATTTAATTTGTAAAAATCTCCAACAATATTAAAATTTAATTTAAAACAACGCTCACAATTTCATCGGCAATCGCCAAACAAGAGGTGGCTGCCGGTGAAGGAGCGTTTAATACATGAATATTGCCGTTGTGTTTCATTATTTTAAAATCGTCAACCATATTTCCTTCAAAATCAATTGCTTGTGCTCTTACACCGGCTCTTGAAGGCTGCACATCATTTTCTGTGATACTTGGCATCATTTTTTGCAAAGCTTTTACAAACAAACGTTTTGAAAAAGCCCGTTTATATTCATCAATTCCTTTTCTCCAATGTTTTCCGAACAATTTCCAAGTGCCTTTAAAAGCAAGCGCCTCAAAGGTATCTTTTAGACTAAAACTTGTTTTTTTATACCCTTCTCTTTTGAAGGTAAAAACAGCATTTGGGCCGCATTCAATTCCGCCGTTAATCATTCGCGTAAAGTGCACGCCCAAAAAGGGAAATTTTGGGTCGGGAACAGGATACACCAAATTGTTAATTTTATGAGCAGATTCAGGTTTTAATTCAAAATAATCACCTCTAAAACCCACAATATGCATATCGGGTTTTAAATGGTCTTTTGCCGCAATTCTATCCGATTGCAACCCAGTACAAAATATCACTTTATCAGAAACAAAATTGCCTTTTGTTGTTTTCAGAGTTGTGGTTTTTGTTTCTGCCAATACATCAATCACTTCACAAGAGGTCATCAATTTACTTTCTGGATTCATAGTTGTAACTCGGTTTACAAAAGCTTTTGAAACCGCCACATAATCTATAATTCCAGCAGTTGGCACCCAAATTCCTTTAATTCCTTCAATAAATGGTTCCTTTTCTTTTATTTCATTGGAAGTTAAATAACGAATTCCTTCTGTTCCATTTTGAATTCCTCTATTGAAAATATCTTCTAAAATAGGCAATTCGTCTTTTGTTGAAGCCACAATCACTTTCCCGCAAACATCGTGTTTAATGTTATTTTCTATGGCGAATTTTACGAGTTGTGCATGGCCAATTTTACAATTTTTAGCTTTATAGGAACCTGGTTTATAATAAATTCCAGAATGCATAACTCCAGAGTTTCGGCCAGTTTGATGCATGCCAATTTCAGACTCCTTTTCTAAAATAAGTATGGATTTATCAGGAAATTTTAATTGTAATTTATAGGCTGTGGCCAAACCAACGATGCCGGCACCGACAACAATAAAATCAAATTTATTGGACATATTTTGTTTTTCCAACAAAGTTCAGCAAAACAAAGGATATGATAAAGAAAACTGCCAAAAACAATACGCTAAATTGCATTGAACCCGTTATAGAGATTAGCAACCCGAAAACAATCATGCCAAATACGATGGCTAACTTTTCAGTAACATCATAAAAGCTGAAATAGGTGGCGTGGTCTTTCGTTTCTGGCAATAATTTAGAATATGTTGAACGGGATAAAGATTGAATTGCACCCATAACCAAGCCAATAAGCGCTCCCAAACCATAAAAATAATAAGAAACATTTTCTTGTGATTTATCCAACAAAAAGGCGATGCAACAAACCAATGCCCAAATAGAAATGGCTATTTTTAAAGTGGCAATATTGCCAATTTTATCTGAAATTCTTGAAAATACAAACGCGCCAAAAATAGCAACAATTTGCACCAATAAAATAACTGCGATTAAATCTAATGTTGGCAAGCCCAATTCTTTGCTTCCAAAAATACCCGCCATTAAAATAATGGTTTGAACTCCTACACTAAACATAAAAAAAGACAACAGGAAGAATTTTAATTCTTTTTGTTGCAACATTTCATCATAAACCACTTTTAACTCTTTTAATCCCTTCCATATAAAATCCTTTTTGGGTTTTCTGTTATATACATTATTTGGCAAATAGCTGTAGGTAATTTGGGCAAATCCCAACCACCAAATACCAACCAGTAAAAAAGTAAGACGAGAAGCAAAGGCCGCATTCGGCAATCCGAACATTTCTGGTTTATTTACAATAATTAAACTGAATAAAAGTAGAATTACAGAGCCAATATACCCAAAAATAAATCCTTTGGCACTTACGCGATCCTGATCTATTGGTTCTGCAACTTCAGGCAAATAAGCATTATAAAAAACAATGCTTCCCCAAAACCCAATGCTTGCCAATACCGTAAAAACCAACCCAACCCAAAGTGTTTTTTCTCCTTCAAAAAAGAACAAACTCATAACAGAAATG
>JBAZGP010000250.1:0-5608 GCA_041652835.1 Lutibacter sp.
ATGGATAAAACACCAGGATAATATTATACAAAAATTCAGGGAAAACGTGAAAGAAGGAGATCCTTGTATCATTCTATTTGAAAATGATAGGATAGAATGTATTATAATCCATATCAACGACCGTCAAATTACGGTAAAAGTTATTTATGACGGTTATATTACAACCAGGAATTTATCGGAAATTTATCCCCCGTTATGAAAACAAAGACCATCAGAAACAAGATTGACAAAATTCTTTGTAAAGACATCCCCACGAAAAGGAAAAACGAACTATTAACCAAATTATATTTCCGTGAAAAAAGGAATATACAAAAATTGACGGATTGGGGATATAAAACAAAAAAACTCAACTTGTTAACAAAATTAATAACCAACACTTCTATCCATGAAAACAATATCAGTGAAAAAGCTAACATTGATCAATAAACAAATAAAATCATTGTCGAGCAAACTAATGACAACAAAAAAGTCAATTGATCAAACCATTAACCTTTTTAAAACACTCGAAATTGATCCTAAAAATTCAATCTCCAAATCACTTTTTGCCGCCGAATGGGAATATTTTCGTCTAAAATATGCCATCGGTGATCTACGGGAACAAGTAAGAAAACTTGAAACTGAAATATTAACAACAGGAGAAAATTAAATTTAAGGCCCAAATAAAGCCCAACGTTTTATTATTATACCAAAGTCATATAATGTATCCACTTTTATGTAAAAGTTTAACCAGGGCCATAAAAACAAGCAAAAATGACAAATGAAGAAATAAGACAAGAAATCGAACTGCATTTATCTAAAATAAAACTACTGAAATCAAAACTAATCCCACCTGAATCAATTAAAATTGAAGCAGTTATGAAAATAATAACGAATTATTTTGAAATAACAACGATTCAATTGGAAAGTAAAAGCAGAAAAAGAGAAACTGCCGTTCTGCCCAGGTCTTTCTTTTTTCTGTTTTCAAAAGTCATGCTGGAACTTACCCTTGCAAGAATAGGTCATTATACCGGGGGGCGTTCTCATTCAACCGTCTTAAAATCTATAAACGTCCTTTGTGATCAAATTAATTTCCGGGACCGTGATGTAAACTATGACTTCAAGCAACTATTGTCTGACTTTGAAGATAAAGGATATGACGTAACGGAAGTACGTAACTTTGTGAAATACAGAAAATAATGGAAAAAATTACCTCGATAATACTAACCAGGGATGACTTGAAGCCCATTTTTAAAGACATGCCATTCGGGAAAGTTAACCCGTATCATTTTTCAGACAAAGCGTTACGGCTTTTTAATAAATATCCCGTTGTCGTTTTCATAAACAAATGTATTACTAATGTAAATGACAAAAGGAGCCGGGTATTAAAAAATGATTTTGGACTATGGGGATGGATCATCCCGTCGAATAAACTATGAAAAATATTTTCCTCTTTTCTTACAATCAACCTAGAGGAAGTGTATATTTGCAAAATCAAAACGAAGACATAATGAAAACTATTAAAAACAAGTCCCTGCCTACGGTTCCCCATCATGAAAATTTTGGGGCTGGTTCCTTTATGTCACCAGTTGATAAACCTAAAGGTGGGGCTTTTTTGTCATGGATTTAAAAAGATCAGTTAATACAAAAATTTGGATGAATGAATGGTTCGAGAATTTAAAACCGGAAGCAAAACTTCTATGGTTATATTTTCTCACCTGCCCATCCTCAAATCTTTTAGGAATATTTGAAATATCCCTAAAAAGATGTTCAAATGACATAGGATTATCAATCGAGATAATAGAAAAAATCTTAAAATTATTTGAAAAAGAAAAAAGTGCTTTTTACTTTTCTGGAAGAGTTTTTTTGCCCAACTGGCTAAAAGAACAATCCTTTAACCCGAACATGAGAAAACGTGCTTTTGAAATTTTTAACGAACTACCAGATGATTATAAAAATAAAATTAATCAATTAGGGTATGAATTAACCTTAAAACAAACCGGAAATAATATAAGCAATATTAACTGGTTGGAAAATAAACAGTTACACGATGATTTTAAAGGGTTGCCAAAGGGTTCCGAAGGGTTGCCAAAGGGTTCGAGAATTGAAATTGAAAGGGAAAGGGAAATTGAAAAGGAAATTGAAAAGGAAATTGAAAGGGAAACAAAAAATGATTTGTTTTCTCCTGTTGTTGTTAAAAAAGAACAGGTAGCGGTAGAGACGTCCTACCCGTTTGAAGGGTTTTGGGATCTTTACGAAAAGAAGGTTAATCGTTACTTGTCAGAGAAAAAATACTTGAAGACAACAGAAGAAGAAAGAAAATTGATCTTTGCGAACATCCCGTTATATAAAAAGTATCAACCAGATCCAAAATTCAGAAAGAACCCGGATACATACTTGAATAACCGGAGTTGGAATGACGAATACCCAAAACCGATAAACACTAATGAAGAAAATCAAGTTTTGGCATGAAGATTAAAAGTTTAGCCACCGGGAGAATTTACGAAATTTACCTTGAGAGATCGGGCGAAAACCAACAACCCTGCCCCGAATGTTCACAGGATCGAAAAAAGAAGTTTGCGAAATCGTTTTCATTCAATGTAATGAAGGGTGTAGGCACTTGTTTTAATTGCATGGCCAGGTTTGTTGAATTTCGTGAGCCAGTTAAAAAGAAAGAATACAAGATACCTGATTGGAAAAACAGAACTAAACTGACTGATCAGGCTGCTAACTGGATGCGTAATAAAAGGTTAATTCTTGACGATGTTTTAACCCTGATGAACATATCGAGTGCGGTCGAGTTTATGCCACAAACAGGCAAAGATGCAAAAGTTATTTGTTTCCCTTATTATCGTAATGGCGAGCTGGTGAACATCAAATACAGGGACGGGTCTAAGAACTTCAAACTTTACAAGGATGCTGAACTTATATTTTACAACTTGGATTGTGTTGTTGACCAAAAAGAGGTTATAATTGTCGAGGGTGAAATTGATTGCCTTTCTTTTATTCAGGCTGGGGTTAAAAATACCATTAGCGTACCAAATGGTGCCGGGGGAACCAACATTGAATACATGGATAATTGCTTTAATGAATTACAGGGAATTGAAAAATTTTATATCGGGGTAGATAACGACGCGGCCGGATATAAACTCAGGGAGGAATTGATAAGAAGATTAGGTCCTGAAAAATGTGCAATAATAAATTATGGAGATTGTAAGGATGCAAATGAATACCTTATTGCACATGGTGAATTAGAACTTTTTGAACTCATTAAGACGGCTCAAGACGTGCCAGTAGAAGGTATCGTGTATTGTGATCAAATATATGAAGATATTTATGATTTATATTTACACGGGTTCCAACCTGGATCAAAATTAAATATTCCCGTGTTAGATGAATTAATAACATGGGTAACCGGCAGATTAGCAATTGTTTCCGGAATTCCGGGGCACGGGAAAAGTGAAGTAATTGATTGGATCGTGGTTCTTTTAAATATCTTACATGGATGGAAGGCTGCATATTTTAGCCCGGAGAATCATCCATTATCATATCATTTCGGCAAATTAGCATCAAAAATAACGGGAAAATCATTTGATAGTAAGTATATTAAACAATTGGAATTTGAACAAGTATATAACTATATAAATGAAAATTTCTTTTTTATTAACCCGGAAAATGATATTACCATTAATTCCATTATAGAAAAATCAGTATATTTAGTAAAAAAATACGGGATTAAAATATTGGTTATAGATCCATATAATAAACTTGATCATTGTCAGGAAAAAGGAGAAAGTGAAACCCAGTATATAAGTAGGTTTTTAGATCGTCTTACTAATTTTGCAATAAGGAACGGGGTGTTGGTTTTTCTAATTGCACATCCATACAAAATGCCCACCAAGAAAGATAACCCGGCCCAATATGAAGTACCCACCTTGTATAGTATAAATGGATCTGCTAATTTTTTTAATAAAACAGATTATGGCATAACTATTTATCGTGATCGGATAAATGAAATTGTATCCATTTATATTCAAAAAGTAAAATTCAAACATTTGGGACATGTTGGTAAGGCGGATTTTAAATATAACGATGTTAACGGCAGACTTTATTTGCCAACACATGAATTAACTTATGAAAATTATTTGACAAATAAATCACGACTTGAACAATCGGATATGTTTTTTGATGATGGTTCGACAGATAAAATACCTTTTTAATTTATTTTTAAAATAATTCATTTTTTTCTTGACAATCGAATATTATTATTGTATCTTTACCGACTGAAAATAAACACAAAATTATGACAGATAAAGAATTATTGGATAAGACATTTAATCTATTGAGAGATGTTGTTTCTCAACTTGTTGATAAAGATGTTCAAGAACTACTTAAACGGTTCGTGGTAATTGAAACAGAAATAATTGATAATAATAAAACAAGATCAAGGGAAGATGGTATAAAACCAGTTCTTTTCCCGTCAAAACAAGCAAAAAAATCATTTGAAACTAAAGAGATGGAAGGTGATTTTTCTAATAATCCGGGCAACGCTCCCTGGGAAATAACACCACCCGACAGGAAACCGGACCCACTTAAAAATATTCGATCATCATTTGATGATCTTCCGGATATTAATATCACCAAAAAACCCAACCCTCAAATTAATGATCTACCGTGGGATGACGTATCTGAACAACCCGTAAAAAGAAAACAAACACTGCCATTAATAGGCCCGGAATATGATTTTTAATTATTAACAACTAAAAACTAAAATTATGTCAAGATCAAACAACACCGAAGTAGTATCTCCCGCTAAAATGTTCTTCAATTGGAATGGAGACAAGGGGGGATTTGAGTATTATGATAAAGAGGCCGAGGGCGAAGAGGGTAAAAAGGGTAAGAAAATTAAGGCACCATTCCCTTTCAAGTTCTTAGTTCTTGATTGTTTGCACACGGTCAAGGGATTTAGCGACATTGACCAATCTGGCTTCTGGTCAAACGAGGTCAGGGATCTTAAAAAAGATGAAATTATCGTGAAGAATAAAAAGGGAATTTGCGCCAGGGGTTTATACGAACACGTAATTTCTGATAAAAATTGTGCCGGGGCAAAATACTGTCAATCGGTTTACGTGGCCTATAAAGATGAAAACCAACTCGTCATTGCCAATATTCAAATGTATGGTGCTGCCGTGAGTTCATGGTTCTCATTTATTTCCGGTAAGGATATTTACAAGGGACAGGGCCGTCAGAAAATCTATGACGGGGCTATTTCTGTAAACGAGTTTATCGAGGGTAAAAAGGGAAAAACAATTTACCAGATTCCTATTTTTACAAAAATCAATGTAAGGGAAGACACGGAAGAACAAGCAAAATTATTGGATGAAATTCTACAAGAATACCTCAAATTATATTTCCATCGCAATAATACAAAAGAAAACGATGAAATAATCGAGAAGGTGGTCAAAAACGAAGATCCTCCCGTTGAGGTTGAGGCTGGTTTTGTACTTGATGAGGAAAGAGAACCTGCCGCGTTTTAATATTGTCAAACCTGCATAGTTAAATGGGTAACGGTGGTAAAAACGGTTAGTAGATGACCCTCATGCACCACAGAGCGAGTTCGATTCTCAGGCAG
>JBAZGP010000251.1:0-5606 GCA_041652835.1 Lutibacter sp.
CAAATAAAATGGAAACTAAAAGTTGGAAAGACATTAAAGATACCGTTTACGGGAAAAAAGGAACAGAACGCAGAGATGAACTCGACAGAGATTTCGAATCGTTTAAAATTGGTTTACTTTTAAGAAGTGCACGCGAGGGAAAAAATCTGACTCAAAAGCAACTTGGCGATTTAGTGGACAAAAAGCGGACTTATATTTCCCGAGTTGAAAATAACGGCAGTAATCTGACTTTAAAAACATTATATGACATCGTGGAAAAAGGACTTGGCGGAAAAGTCAAAATTTCAATCGAAATTTGAACAAGTACGTGTTACAACACCTCATAAAATTTATGCTTAAATTTGAACTAAAACAAATGCACAAACAATCAATAAAAATTTGTTACGTACGAAAAACCTCAGGTTCTTATGTCGCACAAATCTTATAAAAACTCGGTATATGCCATACAGACAAAACACTACATATTACAATGAATAATTACGTAAAGCATCTTGTTAAATCATTGGGAATGCTTGTAGAAGATGCAGAACTATTTATTTCTGGTTTTGAGAAGGTTGAATATGTAAAAAACGATTTCCTATTTAAAAAAGGAGATAAATCTAATGTTGTTAAGATAATTCTAGAAGGTTGTGCAAGGGGTTTTTACATTAAAGACGGAAAAGAATTTACTACCAATTTTTATTTTGAAAATGACCATAGTTATGATTATCTGAATTATTTACAAAATAAACCTTCTCAAATAAATATAAAAGCTCTAAGTTCTATCAAAACAATAGAGATGACAATGGAGGCTCTAGAATTTTTGAATTCAGAAATTATTGGTTTTCACAGGATGACTTTTCAATTGTTTAAAATTAATTTTATAAAAGTAGAAGAACAACGGCAATCTTTTATCATAAAAACGCCAAAGGAAAGATATTTAGACCTTCTAAAAAATAATAAACAAATTATTTCGAGAGTTCCGCAACATCAAATTGCATCTTTTATTGGTGTTTCAGCGGAACATTTAAGTCGTATTCGAAAAGAATTATTTAATTCTTAATTTCTTAGCAAATATCAACGATTATTTTCTTGTATTTGATACATCTTTGTATCAAATTTAAATATAAAATCACAATGGAAAATAAAGTTTTTAATTTGAAACAATTTGTTATTATCACTTTAATAACAAGCATTTGGATAAATATTGCAGAAGTAGCAAGAGCTATGTTTGTTGCATTCCCGTTGATGGAAAAATTCTTTGCAGGCAGAATACCAATTGGTGCTATGGAAGTAAGTAATGCCTTGATTTGGGGAATCTGGGACACCTTGCTGTCTGCAACTTTAGTATTTATATTTTGGCTTTGTTCAGTTGCATTTGGGAATAACTTAAAGTCAATTATTATTTCAGGTACAACTACAGCTTTAGCCACAATTGGTATTTTCTGGATTGCCAGTGTAAATACGGGTTTGGGAGAGTGGAGTACGGCTGCAATTTTATTCCCTATCGCTTGGGCTGAGATGATTATTGGAGCTTGGATAGCGTCAAAACTTTATTCAAAAAACAAATAGAAATGGCTGTTTCAAACGATTTTACACAGTTTGTTCTCGACCAACTATCGGGTTGGGGTAATGTGTATATCAATAGAATGTTTGGTTGTACTGCATTGTATCAGGATAATTTAGCTTTTGGAATGATTGCTAACGATGTCATTTACCTGAAAGTAGATGATACCAATAGGGCTAAGTTTATTGAATCAGGTTCGGTTCAATTAAAACCCTTTAAAAATAATGCAACAGTGCTTTCATTTTATAACATTCCAGCTGACATATTAGAAGATACTGACTAGTTTATTAGATGGGCAAAAGAATCATTGGAAATACAAAAAAAACGAAAGAATTAAAGTCGAAAAATATGGAAAGATTAAATATATTATGGACAAGTAAGGATAAAGATACATTTATGCATATGGTAGCATTGTATGCCGGTAATTCAATTAAAAATTCTTGGTGGGACGAAGTGAATATTATTATTTGGGGTGGTTCTACACGTCTTTCAGGAGAGGATAAAGAAGTGCAAAACGAATTACAAAAGCTAATAAAAAATGGAGTTACTGTGGAAGCCTGTAAAGCTTGTGCCGATAAAATGAAATTGACGACAACCTTGAACGATTTAGGTATTACAGTTAAATATATGAGTAAATTGACAGGACTCATTAAAGGTAAAGAACATCTAATTACGATATAGAAAAAAATGACGAAAAGCTAACACCGTATATAATTTATTGATAGTTCTAGCCTACTTACGAAAATCCTCGCGGATTTTCTATTCAGTTTTTATTTATTAAATTAGGTGCTTAAACACGCAACAAACCATATACAACAACGTTGTAGGTAATGCCAGAAAACCACAAAAATATTTGATAGAATATAAATTAACATACAATGAAGAAAATCGAACCATACTTTAATATTAATGAAGCCATTCAATCTCTTGATAACGGAGGTCGATTTTATAATATTCAAACTAAAGCAAAGGATGGAATAATAAATCAATCTGAACTGGGAAAAGTTGGAGGAATTTTTAACGATAAACAACAAATGATACTTTTTCTTGAAATGTCAATATTAAAATTGAATCAATCAGATAAAAATTCTATAATTTCAACCTTGGACAGTGATTTGAAGAAAACGTTTCAAAAATATAAATCTCTGGAATTACTACCTTCTGAAGCTAATTCTAAGGGAATAATATCATCTAATGCCATAATTACAGGAATTCCAAAATTGATTGATTCCAAATCTAATATTGAAGGATTTATTCTGTTTCCAATAATGAGTGGAAATGTAACTACTATTATGATGATTCCATTAATCGATGAATTTGATGTTTATGAATTAAGAGATGAAGAATCATCTGAAACTTTTTTAATTGCTCATCTAAAAGACTCTGAAAGACTTCCGAGTAAAAAAATGATAATAGGAGGAGTATTGAAGGAATTAAATAAAAGTGAGGCAGAAGATGAAGCAAAGGGAAAATTTCTGGAAGCTGTTTATCATTTTGAATATTGATTAGAAAGATAAATGCCAGTGCCTAACACCTCATAAAATTTATGCTCACTTTTAAACTAAATAACGAACAGACAAACATTCAACTAACGATTTGCTACGTCCGAAAAATCTCCGATTTTCCAGTCGCACAAATCATATAAAATTACGTTGTACCCAATGCCGACAATTCGTCTTCGAAATAAAATTTATTAAAAAATTTGCAAAATGTTAACTAATTAGCTAACTTTGTTTTGAATTTAATAATGAATAGAGTTGAGCGAATTTAAACGGAAAATCCAAATCCATAAAAATTATTTTTGGGATTTCTACAATAAACAAGATGTTAAAGTACAAGATAAAATTGACTGGACTGTTACTTTGGTTCAAACGACAAAAGTTGTTCCAGAAAAATACTTAAAGCATTTGACAAATACAGATGGACTTTGGGAAATGAGAGTTTCCGCAAATAATGGAATTTTTAGAATTTTCTGTTTTTTTGACAAAGGAAATTTGGTTATTATTTTGAGTGGGTTCCAAAAGAAAACGCAAAGAACACCTAAAACGGAATTAAAACGTGCTGAACGACTAAAAAATGAATATTATGAAAACAAAAAATAACATCTCAAGTTGGGACTACCATTTAGATAGTAAATATGGAAAAAAAGGAACTGATTCTAGAGAAAAATTTCAAGAAGAATTTGAGTCTTTTAAAATTGGGGTTTTAATACAAGAAGCTCGAAAAAATCAAAACTTGACTCAACAAGAACTTGCCGAAAAAGTTGGAACTACAAAAAGTTATATTTCTCGAATTGAGAATAATGCGAGTGATATTCGACTTTCGACTTTGATGAGAATAATCCGAGAAGGATTAGGAGGAAGTTTAAAATTATCGCTTGACATTTAAAATCGGAAATAGAGTACTAATGGCAACACCGCGCATAATTTATGCTAACATTTGAACTAAATATGAACCGATAAACATTCTACAAACGATTTGTTACGCCCGAAAAATCTCCGATTTTCCAGTCGCACAAATCATGCTCAAACACGTGTGCCATTTTAAACTGGTCCCTTTAACCAACTGAACTTACATGAATAGACAGACCAAACTTATCATACTTGTTTTTTGTATTATAAACCTCACTCTTTATTTAGTCGCCGACTCACATTCAGGTTTTCAAGGAGATGAACTGTTGTATATCGAAGCAGGGAAACATTTCGCTTTTGGGTATATGGAATTTCCTCCTTTGATTGGTCTTTTAGCCTTTTTTCAAAATCTATTTCATAACCATTCTATTTTCATTTATCATATTTTCCCGCATTTAGCAAGCATCCTAATTCTAATTCTTTCCGCGAAAATCACAATAGAATTAGGAGGACAAAACAAGGCTGTTTTTCTTGTTCTTTTGGGTATAATCATTGCTCCGGGATTTGGAGGTTCTCAACAAGTTTTTCAACCTGTTGTTTTTAGTCAGCTATTTTGGATGCTAAGTTTCTATTATTTAGTAAGATTTTTAAAATTTCTTGATAGGAAATCACTTTGGCTACTTACATTTTCCTGCATTTTAGGTTTTCTGTCAAAATATGATGCAATCTTCTTCTTCTTCGGATTAACTTCTTTACTATTCTTTACCAGAACAAGAAATGCACTCGTTAGAAATAAATTTTGGTTAAATATTTTAGTCGTACTAATTTGTATATCACCTAATTTAATATGGCAAATTTTAAATGATTATCCAGCATTGCAAATGTTTAATCGCCTTTACGAAACACAATTAGACAAAATAAACAGAATAACAAACATTAAGGAACTATTTATCTCCATTAATCCGATTGTGACTTTATTATTATTTCTACCAGGAATATATTATATGACTTCCTCAAAAAACAAATCATTGATATTTCCCTTGGCAAGCTCAATTGTACTATCATTTTTCTTTTTGTTGTACAAAAACGGAAAGGCATATTACTTCTACCCAATTGCCCTGACTATTTTACCATTTGGTGCAGTTTTTTTGGAACAAATAATTTTAAAAAGAAAACGATGGACAATTTACCCAATTACAATTTTGATGCTGACTGGAAGTTTATTAATTCCTTTTGGAATGTCCGTTTATTCTTTTAACCGCTATCTCACAAAAATTTATCCATTTGAAAAAAAAGAGATTGATGGTGGAAAATTTGCTGTAAGAAATAGTGGATATTATAGTAAACAAAAGTGGCAAACAACAATGCTGCAATTGAAATCGGTTTACGATAGTTTGCCAGTGGATGAAAGAGAAAGTTGTTTGATTTGGGGCAAACATTATGGTCAAGCAGGTGCTGTAAATTTATTTAGAAACCAATATAGTTTACCACCAGCATTTTCATATCACGGAAGCTTTTATAGTTGGACACCAAGCGGACAAATGCCTAAAACTATTATTGCTTTAAGTTATAGAGTTGGAAATTTTTTTCAACCATATTTTGGTAACATTACCAAGGTGCGGACAATTTACAACCCGTATTCAGACAATGATGAAGAATTATATCAATATATTTATATATGCAAAGAACCTAAACAGAGCTTTGGCAAA
>JBAZGP010000252.1:0-5569 GCA_041652835.1 Lutibacter sp.
TGAAGCCGATAATTTAATTTTACGAAATGCCGTTACCAATTTGGGCGTTACCATTATTATTTCCTCAAAAATTGAACATCACGCTGTTTTACATACCCTTGAACAGCTTCAAAAGGAATTTGGCATTGCCGTTAAATATGTTGACGTAAATGAAAAAGGTGAGGTAAATTATGCGCATTTGGAACAGTTGCTGCAAGAAGAACCCGATGAAAAAAAACTAGTGAGTTTAATGTATGTGAATAATGAAATTGGCACTATTTTAAACCTTGAAAAAGTTTCGGAAATATGTGTGTCCAACAATGCTTTATTTCATTCGGATACGGTGCAAGGGATTGGTCATTTTAATTTGGATATAAAAAAAACACCTCTCGATTTTTTTGTGGCAAGCGCACATAAATTTCACGGTCCCAAAGGTGTTGGATTTGCCTATATAAAAAGAGGATTTGGAATTCACCCAATTTTATATGGAGGCGAGCAGGAGCGAGGCTCCAGGGCAGGAACAGAAAACGTGCACAGCATTTTAGGAATGGAAAAGGCCTTAGAAATTGCTTGCAAAAATATGCAGGAAGAGTCAGCTTATATTCAACTGCTGAAAAATTATTTTATAAATGAGTTGAAGCAAAATTTCACCGGAATTGAATTTAACGGCAATTCAGAAAGTAATTTGGAAAGCAGTTATATTATTTTAAATGTCCGTTTTCCAAAGGAATATGCCATGTTGTTGTTTAATTTAGATTTAAAGGGAATCGCAGTTTCAGGAGGAAGTGCCTGCCAAAGCGGAAGCAATAAAGGTTCCCATGTTTTGCATGCCATTTTATCAGAAAACGAAACAGCGAAAACTTCGGTTCGATTTTCTTTTAGTAAATTCAACACTATGGAAGAAATAAAAGAAGTAATAAAAGAATTAAAAACAATCATCAATGATTAATTATCCGATAAAATTTGAACCTATCTTAAAAGAAAAAATTTGGGGAGGTTCTAAATTAATAAGTAAGTTCAATAAAAAATCTACGTTGAAGAATATCGGCGAAAGTTGGGAAATTTCCGATGTTGAAGGAAGTGTGTCTGTAGTTTCAAACGGCAAGTTTGCTGGAAAAACTTTACGCAAAATTATTGAAACTTATAAAGATAAATTGGTGGGAAAAAATAATTATGCAAACTTCGGCAACAATTTCCCAATACTGATAAAATTTATTGATGCCAAGCAGGATTTATCTGTTCAAGTGCACCCAAATGATGAGTTGGCAAAAAAGCGCCACAATTCATTTGGAAAAACAGAAATGTGGTATATTATGCAAGCTGATAGAGATTCCAGATTAATTTTAGGTTTTAAGCATGAAATTACATCGAAAAAATACTTGGATTTATTGGAAGAAAAAAAAATCATGTCAGCTCTAAATGAAGTGCCAGTTCAAAAGGGAGATGCGTTTTTTATTGCTCCAGGAACGGTTCATGCTATTGGTGCCGGCATTGTTTTGGCCGAAATTCAGCAAACTTCTGATATTACCTATAGAATTTACGATTTTGATAGGGTGGATAAGCAAGGAAACAAGAGAGAATTGCATACCGAATTGGCTATTGAAGCCATTAATTTTAGTGATAAAATTGAGACAAGCCACAAATATTCCACTTTTATAAATGCATTAAATACGGTTGTTAAATGCGAATATTTTACAACGAATTTTATTCATGTTGTTGGCGAAAAAGAATTGGATTATTCCAAAACGGATTCCTTTGTCATTTTTATGTGCGTTTATGGAAATGCCACAATTTCAATTGATGAATATTCTGAAAACCTTAACTTTGGAGAAACAGTATTAATTCCTGCTGCTACAGATAAAGTGGTTATTGCATCAAAAAATTGTAAATTGTTAGAAGTAACAGTTTAAATTATATTGACTTCAATTTCAAGCGATATATTGAAAATTTCCATCACCTTTTGTTGAATCTTTTTAGCCAAAGCGTAAATTTCCTGTCCGCTGGCGTTATCATAATTTACCAATACCAACGCTTGTTTTTCATGAACTCCCGCATCTCCAAAACGTTTTCCTTTAAAGCCGCATTGCTCAATCAGCCAACCAGCCGGAATTTTAACTTCCTTTTTTGAAAGCACATAGTTGGGAATGGTAGGGTATTTTTCTTTTATTTTTTTGAATGAATTTGCATCAATAACAGGATTTTTAAAAAAACTGCCGCTGTTTCCAATTTCTTTAGGATTGGGAAGTTTGCTTTGTCTTATGGCTATTACCGCTTCTGAAATTTCTCTAATGGAAGGATTTTTCTTATCCTTCAATAATTCTTTTATCGCACCGTATGAAATATTGGTTACGTGATTTTTTTTGGTAAGTTTAAATGTTACATTTATAATAATGTATTTTCCTTTCAATTCATTTTTAAAAACAGAATTTCTGTAATCAAAATTGCATGCTTCATTTGTGAAAGTTTTGGTTTTTCCCGTTTCAATTTCAAGAGCTTCCAATTGCTGAAAAGTATCTTTAATTTCAACACCGTAAGCGCCAATATTTTGAATGGGAGCGGTACCCACATTTCCAGGAATTAGCGATAAATTTTCCAATCCGCCATAATTTTGGGAAATGCACCAAAGTACAAATTCATGCCAATTTTCACCGGCTTCGGCAGTAACGAAAACCTCATCAGTACTGAAATCATTTACAATAATTCCTTTGGTATTTAGGTGAATCACTAATTTTTCTATATCGTTGGTTAACAAGATATTGCTTCCTCCGCTCAGTAAAAACACCTCTTTTTCAACAGCAATTGTTTCTTTTAATTCTTTTAGGGAATCTATGGAAACAAAACGTTTGGCATTTGCATGAATGCCAAACGTGTTATAAGGTTTTAACGATATGTTTTGTTGAATTTTCAATTATTTTTTATTGTATGTTGCAATGGCAACTTTCAAAATTTCAACAGAGCGAATAAGATCTTCCTTTTTCAGCACATAAGCAATTCGCACTTGTTTGTTTCCAATGCCTTTTGTGGAATAGAATCCAGCAGCAGGTGCTACCATTACAGTTTGGTTATCTATGTTAAAATCTTCCAACAGCCACTGTGCAAATTTATCAGCATCATCCACAGGAAGTTCAGCAACACAGTAAAAAGCACCTTTTGGTATCGCTACTTTTACGCCTTCAATTTTACTTAACTCGGCAATTAAAATGTCTCTTCTGGCTTTATATTCCACAATAACTTCATCAAAATAGGATTGAGGTGTCTCTAAAGCTGCTTCGCTTGCAATTTGCTCAAAAGTAGGTGGGCTTAATCGTGCTTGTGCAAACTTTAAAACGGTGCTTATCACTTCTTTGTTTTTTGAAATTAAACAGCCAATTCGAGCACCACACATACTGTAACGTTTTGAAACAGAATCAATTATGATGGCATTATTGTCTATCTCAAATCCGCTTAAAACCGAATGGTGAACTGCATTATCATAAACGAATTCTCTGTAAACTTCATCAGAAATTAAAAACAAATCGTGTTTTTTTACAATAGCAGCTAATTTTTGAATTTCTTCTTTTGAGTATAAATAACCTGTTGGATTGTTGGGATTACAAATTAAAATGGCCCTTGTTTTTGGCGTAATTAATTTTTCAAAGTCCTCTATTGGAGGCAATGCAAAATTATCTTCAATCTTTGAAATTACAGGAACAACTTTAACACCGGAAGCGGTTGAAAAGCCAAGGTAATTCGCATAAAACGGTTCGGGAATAATAATTTCATCATCTGGGTCGGCAATACTTCCCATGGCAAAATACAAAGCTTCAGAACCACCAGTAGTGACAATAATGTCATTGGCAGTTATTGGAACATTCCTTTTATTATAATACTTTGCAATTTTTTGTCGATATTCTTCAGAACCTTCAGAACGGCTGTAAGCAAGCACTTCAATAGTGTTGTTTTTTACAGCATCAAGCGCAACTTTTGGTGATTTAATGTCAGGTTGCCCAATATTTAAATAAAAAACTTTAACACCTCTTTTTATAGCTTTTTCAGCATAAGGAACCAGTTTTCTAATAGGTGATTCAGGCATATTTTTACCTTTCTTGGAAATTGTAGGCATTGTATTTTATTTATATAATTGTTGATTGCAAAATTGCGAAATTTATTTTGAAAATGATTGCTTTTTGGCGGATTTGTTATTGCTAAAACTGTGTAGATTAAATCAACTCAATCGTTGGAGAAAAATAAAAAAGTTTAAAATATTATTAATGAATTAAACAGTGAAATTTTAGCTTTATTAATACTATTGTTATAAATGGTTATCTTTGTTTTTAATCTTTTCAATAACCATTAAATAACGATAAAATGAATTGGGAGGGTGCTATTCTCCATTATAAATCAAGCAAAAAAAATAAGTTTATGAAGTATTTAAAAGTTATAATATTCTTCTTGTTAATGAATTCATTTCTGACTTATTCACAAATGAAAGTTTCTTTTGACGAAAATAAACTGCAAATTAATTGGGAATTGGTAACCAATAATTATAAAAACGAAGAAAAGGCACTTTCTTCTTTTACGTTTACAAATAATGGAAAAACCGATTTTCCCTCATCAGGATGGACTTTATATTTCAATAACTTTCAGAAAATTTATCCAAGATTATCTTCAGGCGACTTTATTGTTTCACACTTGAACGGCGACCTGTTTCAAATGAAACCAACTAAAAAATTTCAAGGATTAAAAGGAAATCAAAGTTTAAGTTTTACTATGATTTCACAAGGATTGCTACTTAATTTAACAAGAGTACCATCTGGATTTTATATTGTTTGGGATACAGCTCCAGAAAAAGGGTATGGTATAAAAAACTATATTTTAAAACCAATTGAAGATAGTTCCATAAATTTTATCACGGCGGAAAACACTTTTAAAAACAATGAAGAAATTGAAGATATCCCTTTGGAAAAATTGCCAAAAATTTTCCCAACTCCAAAATATTTCCAAGCTAATGAAGGTGTATTCTTGTTGGATAATAAGGTTATCATAAGTGCAGAAGAAGATTTTTTGGAAGAAGCCAAATATCTTTCTAACGAATTGGCTAAAGTTATTGAAAGTCAAGTTGTAATAAATCCAAAAGGTTTTAACGGAAAACAAATTATATTAAAAAAAGCTGATTTGGGGAAAGAAGCGTATATACTTGATATTAAATCAGATACAATTGAAATTTTGGCATCAACTTCTGCCGGAATTTTTTACGGAATTCAATCGCTTAAATCCATTTTGCCTTCAGCATCTTGGAAAACGAAATCACCATCAATTTCAATTGTCAATTGTTATGTAAAAGATGAACCTCGTTTTGAATTTAGAAGTTTTATGCTTGATGTGGCAAGAAATTTTCAAACCAAAGAAACTATTTTCAAAATTCTTGACGCCATGTCATTGTACAAAATGAATGCATTTCATTTTCATTTCAGTGATGATGAAGGCTGGAGAATTGAAATTCCTTCATTGCCCGAACTTACTGATGTAGGATCAAATCGCGGTCATACACTTGACAGCGCTTCGTTTTTGCCTCCAGCTTTCGGTTCTGGTCCAAACATAGGTGTTTATC
>JBAZGP010000253.1:0-5525 GCA_041652835.1 Lutibacter sp.
CTTCATATTCCAATTTTGAAACACTGTTTAATTCATATAATTTTTTATAGCGATCAGCTTGTTTTTGATTTTGAATCAATTTTTGTTTTGCAAGTTCAACATTAATTTCTGCCTGTTTAAGTGCAGGAGCATTTGGATTTGTGTTGGCAATTGCAATAGTTAATAAATCAACGGAACCTCTAGCGCTTATAGTGCTTTGTTCGTTATCCACAATGGCCAATAATTGATTTTCAGTTACAATATCACCCTCTTCAATATTCAATTTTTTGATGTATCCGTCGGACAATGAGGTTAAATTATATTGGTCTTCCGGCACAAGAGTTCCCGAAGCAAAAACAGTTTCAGTAACATCTTTGCGAATTGGTTTGGTTTCGGTTGTCATTTTCCCGCAAGAGCTAACTAAAATCAGACCCGTAAAAAGGAGCATTATTTTTATTGAATCTTTCATTTTATGGAATTGTTAATTTCAATTTTAGATTTAGTATATAATAAATTTGCCAAAGCGGCACTATAATTTAATTGGCTTGCTAACATGTCATCAAAAGCAGTTAGAAGTTTATCTGAAGAAAGAATAGATTCATTAAACTGATTTAATGCCATTTGGTAATTTTCGTCTTTCAGCAAAAAGATTTGGTTCGCAGTTTTAAATTGAGAATAGGCTTTTTCATAGTCTAAACTCAATGTAATATTGGTGATGTCATTTTGAAGTTTTGTATGTTCAGCATCTAATTCAGAAATTGATTTATTGATTTTAGCTCTTTTGGTAAGTGTAAATCTGTCAATATCGGGAAAAGGCATACTTAGTCTTAGTCCAATATATTGGGTGTTTACCCAATTGGTATTTGAATCAAAAAATTGTTCTTTGCTATTCTGTTGCCAGCCATCATAAGCCACTATTGAAATGGTTGGATATTGGGCTAGTTGGTTTGCTCTTAAATCTTCTTTGGCCAAATCGGCTTTTAATAATGACGATTTGTATTCCAATTGATTGTTAGTCTGTAAATTTTGGTCAAAAGCCTGATTGTAAACGGTGTTTTCAGTTAAGAAGACATCTGTATTTTGAGGAATATCGCATAGTATTTTAAGTGCATAATATTGTTGGTTAAGCGATATCTCTAATTGTGTCAAGTTATCTTTCAAAGAGATCTTGTTTATGGTGGCATCATTCAAATCTTGTTGCCTTACAATTCCTTCGGTATATTTATTTTGCATAATGATTTGCAAAGTATCTGCAGTATATAAATTTTTCTGTGTAATTTCAATTTGTTCTTTCAATGAGATAATATTGTGATAACTTGCTGAAATGGATTCAAAAAGTGATTTTTTTACAATTAAATTAGTCACATCTGTAAGCTTTGTGTTAATTTTTGCACTTTTTAACTTTGTCCAGCTTACAGGATTAATAATATCTATTTGTGGAGCGAAATTAAAATTTCCCATATATTTTTGGCCGGTTCTCACTTCTTTAAAAGTTCCCGGTTCGCCTCCAAATGCTTCCCCCGGAAAATAAGTAATGGGCAACTTAATGTTATCTGTTAATGAAAATGAAGTTTGCATTCTAAAATTCACCAAACCCGCTTGTGCAGAAATTTTTTGCCATTTCGCCAAAAGCACTTCTTGTTCACCTGTTTTTATGGAAATACTATGATTTTCTGCATATTTAAAAAGAGAATCTAACGTGTTAAATTCCAATTTAGTTTGTGCATTTGAAAACTGGTTAATCAAAAGAAAACCAATTAGTATTAGAAATTGCTTCATATTATCCCTTTTTAAGGTATTTGATTTACTTATTACCAAAACCATTTAAATTTTTATTTTTAAAATCTTAATACTTCTGTCATTATTCCAAAGCGAATAGTATCTATTCGATGGTCAAAGTATATATTATAATAATCTGAACCGTGATAAAACTGGACAAAAAATCCAATATCTTCCAAAAATTTTGGATGATAGTAAAATGTTAGGCTGGCATTTAATCTGTCTATATCAAAGGTTTCCATATTATTTACATTATCTAACATCCAAGTAGTTTCTGCCTTAAAAGAGAAATTAGCCTTGCGGTCTTTCTTAAAATCACCCGTTGGCAGTTTATAGGCTAAAAAAGTGTTGTGCCAACGAAGTCCGCTATATTTTCCTTGCATTTCAGTCAGCATCCAGCTTTTTGGATGGAATTCAACAGAACTTTTAACAAATTTGAAAGCATTTAATCGGTTGCTGTATGATGATTTGAGAAGTCCTAATTCAATAAAATTAGTTGCAAAATTCCCAGTCATCAAATTGATTTTTCCATCTTCATTATAAAATTCTCCATCCTGTCCATTTGAATGGTGTGCAAATCTACCAAACAATGTCAGTTTTTTTGAGGCTTGTTTATCTCCTGTTAAAAAATAAAATGTAATTTGCGGTATATAACTAGGCGTTCGTACAGGATAGGATGTTTCATCATACATCCTGATAATAATTTGCCCAGTAAGCACACCCATTAGTCTGGAATCCTTACGTTCTCGAATTTTAAAACTGGGACTTACATTTGCCTCAAACATAAGCGGTTCTATATTTCCAAAATCAAACGGAAAGGTAACATAGCTTTCGCCTTGATTAATCTGTGCCATCTTATCCAAATCAAGAACTGATGTGGTATCCTTAATTGTTTGTGCAAGAGCAAAATTCGAAATGAAACCAATAAAAAATAATAGGCGGCTATATCTTCTCATTACAGATAAATAATTTTTATAACTTTTTCCATATCAGATTTTACCAAAAAACTTGCTTTAGAAAAATTAGGTCGGTTAGAGAATCCTATGGATTCATAATTTGAAAACCCTACACCTTCCTTTGGTATTGGCAGCATAAATTTCTTGTCGATTTTTCCGTTTTTGTTTTCATCATGCAAAACATTAACGGCATAACTTCCTTGTGGTAAATTTTTGAAGGTAAAAGAGGCGACTCCTTTATCATTAATTTTTGAAATTCCCTTTTTAAAATAATTTTCATATTTTTCATCAGGGATAGAGCCATCTTTGTTATATATTGCAAATAAAACATCGCCGTTTGAATTGCGGAGTCCATCTACTTTAATGGTTAAAGAATAAGTTTCTTCAGGCGTTGATCTATTAAAAGATAACGCTGCAAATGCGATTAATAATATTAAGGTGTTTTTATACATTTTATTTTATTTTTATGAGTTAAATTTATTTTCTCTGAACAACTATTTAGGCTTATATTGTTTTCTGACTAAACCAAATTGTGTTACAGAATAATCTTCAATATGTTTTATTAAATCCTCAACGGAATCTGTTACGAACAGCAATTTCATACCCCTACCGGCATAGCCACAAAGTCATACGAATATTTAATTAACAAAACTTTTCGTATAAAAAAATATGGGATATTAATCCATTGATGTAAATATTTATTTGGTTTTTGCTCAAAATGAAGAGCAATAAATCTTTCCTGTTTATCCATAATTCATAAGTTTTTTAATTGGTTTTTTTATAACTCCACACCGCTAATCCATTCATAACAATTGCATAAATAGTTGTTTTTATAAGCAATGGCACAATATCCATAAAGCCCGATCCTTTAAGCATTACCATTCTCATAATTTCTACAAAGAATTTTATCGGATTAAATTCGGTTGTTATTTGCGCCCATCTTGGCATACTTTCAATAGGCGTAAAAAGTCCGCTCATTAAAATAAAAATTATAATAAAAAACCAGGCAATAAACATGGCTTGTTGTTGTGTATCGGTAAAATTTGAAATAAATAACCCCATCCCCAAAATAACCAAAAGATAAATCGCCGTATAAAAATAAATCAATCCTATGCTTCCTAACATAGGTGTGCCAAAAACTAATTTTGCAATAATGAGCCCAACGGTTAATAATGCAAATCCAATAATCCAAAATGGAAATAATTTACCAATGATAAACTGATATTTTTTTATGGGCGTTACATTTATTTGCTCTAAAGTGCCAATTTCTTTTTCTCGAACAATATTCATTCCCGATAAAAACAAAGTAATCATAGATACCAGCAAAACCAATATACCAGGAACCATAAATGTTTTATAGGCTAATGTTATATTGAACCAAGATGCAGGAATAGACTCAATAACTTTAGGCTTGTCTTTTATATCTGCTGGAGGCAATACTAATACTTTAGCATTTCTATCAAAGGTCTGTACAATCCGATTGATATATACGCTTTGCACTCCCGCCGCCGCACCGTCAATTGCATCAATTGTTATAGAAAGGTCTGTGGCTGTTTGATTTGATAAATCGCGTTCAAAATAACGTGGAATTTCTAAAATAACTTCTACTTGGCCTTTTAACATGGCGACATTTGCCTCCTTAGTTGAAGGAAATTCAGTAATTACATGAAAGTAAGTTGAAGCGTTAAATTTTTCAATTAATGACCTTGAAAGGTATGTTTTGTCATTATCTATATAAGAAAATTTTATATTTTTAATTTCAAATGTTGCCGCATTGGACAAGACAAGCAGCTGAATCAGCGGCAATATAAAAATAATGGGTAGCATGCTTTTATCTCTAAAAATTTGCTTGAATTCTTTTTGAATGATGTATAGAATTGTATTCATTTTTTATTCTTTAGTATCTAGTATTTGGTATCTCGTATCTGGTATCAAGAAACTTTTAATTTTATATGAATTTCCCTGATTGGTGATGATCAGTTTTAATTATTCATTATGCTACTCCAGCCTAATTTTATAATTTTTAATGCTTACAATCATAAAAAACACTGTCATAGACACTATAATAATCGTTTCTTTCCAAATAAAAGTATGGTCAACCCCTTTAAGCATAATCCCTTTTATAATAATGATAAACCATTTTGCAGGTATGGAATGGCTAATTAATTGTAATGGATAAGCCATACTGTTGATAGGAAAAATGAATCCCGACAATAAAATAACCGGAAGCATCAATCCCATTAAAGATATCATCATAGCGGTTTGTTGGGTGGAGGAAAACGTAGAAATTAAGATTCCTAATGACAAAGCATTTATAATGAATAGCACACTTTCAAATGCAAGTAAAAACAAGTTCCCTTCAATCGGCATTTTAAATATGAAAATACTCATTAAAACAATGACTATTGCATTAATTACTGAAAGGAATATGTAAGGAAATACTTTTCCCACAATTACCTGATACGGTTTTAATGGGGATACCAATAATATTTCCATGGTACCCATTTCTTTTTCACGCGTTATGGAAATTGAGGTCATCATGGCTGAAACCAACATTAAAATAACCGTCATAACTCCCGGAACAAATGTAAAAACACTTTTTAGTTCTGGATTGTACACCATGCGTGTCTCAGGATTTATTTTAGACGGAATCTTTATTTGTTTATTAATTTCCAGCTGGTAATTTTGTAAAATCGAATTCAGATAGTTAGTAATGGTGTTTGCCGTATTTGGATCGGTTGCATCTGTAATAATTTGAACAATTGCTTTGTTCTCTTTTGTAAGATCTTCACTGAATCTTCTATCAAAAAC
>JBAZGP010000254.1:0-5508 GCA_041652835.1 Lutibacter sp.
CATAAAACCAGGAAATTGAATTTCTGAAAACACACGTCAAGAATTGGTGCAAAATTACAGCGGTGATGCAGATAAATTTAAAGAAGAAGCATACAGGCAAAAGGAAAGTGGACCTCTTCAAGCTTTGGTTGATATTGTTCCTGAAAATATTTTTGGAGCGGCATCAGAAAATAAAAATATGCTCCAGGTTATCTTTTTTGCTATATTTTTCGGCATTGGCTTAATCTTAATTCCTGAAAAACAGTCTAAGCCTGTTAAAGAATTCTTCGATGGTTTTAATGAAGTCATTCTCAAAATGATTGATCTTATTATGCTTGCGGCACCTTTTGGTGTTTTTGCTTTGTTGGCTGCATTGGTAGTTGAATCTCCGAGTATCGATTTATTTAAAGCATTGATATGGTACGCTTCTACCGTTGTTTTAGGCTTAGCATTACTCTTGGCTTTTTATAATTTATTGGTATGGATGGTTACTAAAAAAACACCTTCAACATTTTTTAAAGGAATTTCTCCAGCTCAATTATTGGCTTTTTCAACCAGCAGCAGTGCGGCCACTTTACCTGTAACTATGGAACGCGTTACGGAACATTTGGGTGTTGACGAAGAAGTGAGCAGCTTTGTTTTACCAATTGGCGCCACTATAAATATGGATGGCACAAGTTTATATCAGGCTGTGGCAGCGGTTTTTATTGCACAAGCTTTTGGAATGGATTTGTCTTTGGGGGTGCAATTGGGAATTATTGTTACCGCAACTTTGGCAAGTATTGGTTCGGCTGCAGTGCCAGGTGCAGGAATGGTGATGTTGGTGATTGTGTTGGCACAAGCCGGGATTCCAGAAGCCGGTTTGGCATTAATTTTTGCTGTTGATAGACCATTAGATATGTGTAGGACTACCATAAATGTTACTGGAGATGCAGTGGTTGCAATGATAGTAGCAAAGTCTTTGGATAAACTTCATGAGCCAGAAGTAAAAGATTGGGATGATAATTATCTCAAAAAATAATTACGATTGATATTAATCTAAAAATCTATTTTTTAATTCGGGGGAAGGTATCATACAACTTTTCCTTTTTCCAAACCAATTATAGCGGTGATTTGCAATCAAACTATAAACCCAGTCTCTCAAAAATCTTGGTATGATAATAAAACCATAAAGCACTTTAAATCCGTCTTCTAATTGTTTGGCAATTTTGAGTGCAGCAGTTGATTTATCATAGACTTTGTTATTTTCAATCAAAATAACGGTTTCTTCATTTAAATTTTTTAAATTGAACTGTAACAAAATTTCCTTTGCGGCGTCTGATTGAAATGAAGCAAATAAAAATTGCCCATTTTTGTCGTGTTTAATCACAAAATTAGCCGATGTGTTGCAAAGATTACACACACCGTCAAAAAGAATAATTGATTTGTTTTCAAAATTGACCATGAAACAAAATTATTGATTTAAATTTAAAGTTTCTTTTAACATCATATTAATAATTATTTTCACAGGTAATTTTTAAATTAGATAAAACAATAACCAAATGATTAGGATTGAAAATCTTCATAAATCTTATCCAATAGGAAAAGATGCTCTGCACGTATTAAAGGGTTTGAATTTACATATTAAAGAAGGTGAATTTGTATCGATTATGGGTTCTTCGGGCTCCGGGAAATCAACACTTTTAAATATTGTTGGTTTGTTGGACGGTCATGATGAAGGGAAATATTATTTAAACGGACAATTAATTGAAAATTTAGATGAGAAAAAAGCAGCTATTCTCAGAAATAAGTTTTTGGGGTTTGTATTCCAATCTTTTAATTTAATAAACTATAAAACAGCCTTAGAAAATGTGGCTTTGCCATTATATTATCAAGGTATGGCAAGAAATGATCGCAATAAAATTGCACTGCAATATTTGGATAAAGTTGGGTTAAAAGACAGGGCAGAGCATTTGCCAAGTGAGCTTTCAGGAGGTGAAAAACAACGTGTGGCTATTGCGCGTGCATTGGTAACAAATCCAAAAGTTATTTTGGCCGATGAGCCAACAGGAGCATTGGATTCTGTCACTACACATTCGGTAATGGAATTGTTAAAAGAAATTAATAGGGAAGGGATGACGGTTTTTGTAATTACACACGAAGAAGATGTTGCAGAGGAAACAAACCGAATTGTGCGTTTAAAGGATGGTGTAATTATAAGTGATGAAAAAGTAATAAAAAAAGCAACCGTATAAGTTATGTTCGATTTAGATCGTTGGCACGAAATTTTTCAAACCATAAGCAAAAATAAGTTAAGAACTATTTTAGCCGGTTTCACCATAGCATTTGCCATACTGCTATTTACCTTACTATTTGGAATTGGAAATGGCTTAAAACATAGTTTTGAAAATCAATTTTCTAAGGATGCCGCAAATGCCGTATATATCTGGTCCGGAATAACATCTAAACCATATAAAGGATTACAAAGTGGTAGAAAAATTCAATTTAGAGACGATGATTCTAAATTTATAAATGAAAAGTTTGAAAAGGAAATTCAATTTTTCAGTCCAAACATCCAACGTACTAATGTACAGGCAATATATAAAGGGGAACATAGTAATTACGTAGTTAGAGGTGTTTATCCCGATTATCAACTCTTGGAATCAGCGGAAATGATGGGGGGCAGATTTATAAGTTACATAGATTTAAAAAGTAAAGCCAAAGTAGTTGCTATAGGAAGGTTGGTTGAAAAAGATTTGTTTGGAAATTTAAGCGCTTTGGGGAAAAATATTAATTTAGAAGGGATTTCTTATAAAGTTGTTGGTGTATTTAGTGATCCTGGAGGAGATAATGATGAGCGGTATATTTATGCGCCTTTTACTACAATTCAAGGGATGTATAAACCAAATGATGAATTAGACTCGTTTGGACTTACCTATAATCCAAATCTAAAAGTAGATCAGGCGTTAGTATTTTCGAACTTGCTTGAAAAAATGTTAAAAGAAAAACACAAGATAGATCCTAGAGATCAAGGAGCTATTCGGGTTCGAAATTATGCCGAAATGGCAAAAAACACACAACAGTTTATAATGGTGTTGAATGTAATTATACTGTTTATTGGTATAGGAACTTTGGTAGCCGGTATTATTGGAATTAGTAATATCATGGTGTATATAGTAAAAGAACGAACTAAAGAAATAGGAATCAGAAAAGCATTAGGCGCAACTCCTAATTCAATTATTGGTATGATTATGATGGAATCCATATTTGTGACTGCCGTAGCTGGTTACGCAGGCTTATTAATGGGTGTTTTTACCTTAAAAGCCATTGGAAAAAGTTTAGAAAAATATTGGATTGTTAATCCAAGTGTTGAAACTTATGTAGTAGTGGGAGCCACCATAACGTTGATAATTGCGGGTACAATTGCAGGATATGTACCGGCTAAAAGAGCCGCCAGAATTAAACCAATAGCAGCATTAAACGACGAATAAATATGTTTAAATTTTTAGTTGATCCAGATACTTGGCAAGAAATATACAGTAGCATTAGTAAAAATAAAATAAGAACGGGCATTACCATTATTGGAGTCATGTGGGGTATATTTTTACTAGTTGTTTTATTGGGTGCTGCAAAAGGCGTTGAGAACAATTTTAAAAGGATATTTGGAGATTTTGCAACAAATAGCGTGTTTGTTTGGGCGCAACAAACCAGTAAACCCTTTAAAGGTTTTCAAGAAGGAAAGGCAATAACCTTAAAAATGTCTGATATAGACAATATTAGAAAAGAAATTAAAGGCCTTGAATTTGCTGTGCCTCGCATTCAAACCCAAGCTTTAACCGTAAATAAATTTAAAACTGGAACGTTTACAATTTCAGGAGACTATCCTGTGTTTGATAAAGTTCAAAAAGTAAATTTGGTTTATGGCAGGTTTATAAATCAGAATGATATCGTTGAGAAAAAGAAAGTTTGCGTCATTGAGGAAGAAATATATAAGCAACTTTTTGACAAAGATGAATTCCCAATTAGTCAGTATATTAAAATAGACGGGGTCAATTATAATGTGGTTGGAATGTTTAAAGCGAGTCAAATGGGAGGTCCACAAGGAGCCATTCACATTCCATTTACAACATTTCAACAAGTTTATAATAAAGGTGATAGCTTCAATTTCATGATGATTACAGGCAAACCAGGTTTTGATATTGTTCAAATTGAAGCAGATGTTAAGTTGCTGCTGAAAAATTTACATAATGTACATCCTGAAGATGAAAGGGCGTTTGGAAGCTTTAATTTAGGTAAAGAAATAGCAAAAGTGACCGGCTTTTTAACCGGAATGCAGTTTCTAACTTGGTTTGTTGGTATTGCAACTTTAATTGCTGGCGTATTTGCCATTGGAAATATATTGCTGATTACGGTTAAAGAACGCACAAAAGAAATTGGAATCAGGCGTGCATTAGGTGCAAAACCTTGGGAAATAAAAAGGCAAATTATATTGGAATCTGTTTTTTTAACAAGCATTGCAGGCGCTTTGGGAATAATTTTAGGAGGTATCGTTTTAATGATCATTGATGCCACCATAGGAAAAGGAGATGAACCAATATTAACAAATCCAACAGTAGGAATACCAGTTATTTTAATTGCAGCAATAACACTTGTGGTATTGGGAACATTAATCGGATTAATTCCGGCACAAAAAGCAGTAAGTATAAGGCCAATAGAGGCTTTAAGAGAAGAGTAAATAATTGATAATTAACAATTAACAATGAATAATTAATAATTCAATTTTTGAATATTTTAATTTTCAATCATTTTATAAAAAAATAACAAACAATTAACTGAAAATCAATCATCAATGAAAAAAACAATAATTTTTGGATCAATAGCAGTAGCACTTATAGCTATTTTAGCTTGGTTTGGGGCAAAAAACAGTAAATCTCCAATTCAATATGAAACAGAAAAACCATTTAAAACCAATATTGTCAGAAAAACGGTTGCCACAGGAAAAGTAATTCCTTTGGAAGAAGTTGAAATTAAGCCTAAAGTTTCGGGAATTATTGATAATATTTATGTTGTAGAAGGGGCAAAAGTTAAGGTTGGTGACTTATTGGCCACCATTAGGGTTGTTCCAAATGAACAATCATTAAATAGTGCACAAGGCAATGTAAAAACTGCTCAACTAAGCTTTAACAATACAAAGATATTATATGAAAGAGATAAAAACCTTTTTGAGAAAGGGGTCATCTCTAAACAAGAATTTGAAGCAACGGAATTAAATTTTAACAGATCAAAAGAAGAATTGAATAATTCCCAAAATAATTTGGAAATTATTAAAAAAGGATCTGCATCTGGAATGGGTAAAACGGCCAATACTTTTGTAAAAGCAGAAATTTCAGGAACCGTTTTAGAAATTCCGGTGCGTATAGGAAATCAAGTAATTGAGAGTAATACCTTCAATGCAGGAACAACCATTGCAACCATTGCCGATATGACCAAAATGATTTTTGAAGGAAAAGTAGATGAAGCAGAAGTGGGGAAAATTTAAAATGGAACCGG
>JBAZGP010000255.1:0-332 GCA_041652835.1 Lutibacter sp.
AATGGTTGTTCCGTCTTTTCAGGAAATTAAGAAAAACAGTAGGGCAAGAAGTGCAAAACTAAGAATCGCAACTTTAGCATAAATGGCAAAAATTAAAGAAAGTGTATATGATTTGCTCAAAGGGAAATTTTTAATTGATGAAGATTCCTTTAAAAACTGGCGCTTTATTCTTTTTATTGTGGCTTTGGTAATGTTGATGATTGCAAGCGGGCACAATTCGGATAAAAAGGTCATGGAAATTGCAAAACTGAATAAAGAAATTAAAGAATTAAGAGCTGAATTTGTTGATACACGCTCAATCTCTATGAAGATGAGATTAGAATCAACAATGA
>JBAZGP010000255.1:342-5468 GCA_041652835.1 Lutibacter sp.
TTAAAACCAAGTGAAACTCCACCAGAAGTCATTAAAGTAACCTCAAAAAAAATAAATTAAAATTGGCTGCAACAAAAAAAGGCATATTGAACAAATTGTATTTTGTGTTTGCATTTATCACACTTTTTTTGGCGGCTATTATAGTGAAGTTAACCGATATTCAATTTGCCGAAGGTGAAAAGTACAGAGATATGTCAGAACATCTTACCTTAAAAAACGATACCATTTTTGCAAATCGCGGCAATATATTTTCTGCGGACGGCAGTTTGTTGGCAACATCCATGTCGCATTATGAAATTAGAATGGATGCCTATACAGTTGAGGCCGAAGAGTTTGAAAAAAATATTAGGAATTTATCGGTGGAGTTATCAAAAATGTTGGGAAAACCTGCTTCTCTATGGGAAAATAAAATAAGAGTTGCCCGTACCAATAAAAATAGGTACTTATTTATTGCCCGAAAACTTGGGTATAGTGAATATACAAAAATAAAAAGCTTTCCAATTTTTAATTTAGGCATGTACAAAGGCGGTTTTATAGCTGAACAATCTACCGTAAGGGCGCATCCGCTCGGAAAAGTTGCTGAACGAACCATTGGATATGATGATTACAGAGGTGCGCCGGGTATTGAAGGTGCTTACAGAGATTATTTAAATGGAAAATTTGGATGGCGATTGAAACAGAAAATAGCCAAAGGACAATGGAAACCAATTAATGACACCAATGAAAAGGAACCTGTTGACGGAAAAGATATTGTAACCACAATTGACATTAACATACAAGATATTGCGCACCATTCTTTGTTAAGACAATTGGAGTTTTATGAAGCTGACCATGGTTGCGTGGTGGTTATGGAAACCCAAACCGGTGAAATTAAAGCGATTTCCAATTTGGGCAGAAATGCAAGTGGCACCTATTATGAAAGATTGAATTATGCCGTTGGGGAATCTAATGAACCAGGTTCAGCATTTAAAGTAATGTCGATGGTGGCTGCTTTGGAAACGAAAGCAATTGATACCGGCACCATAGTTGACACCGGTGAAGGAAAATACATTATTCATGGTCGGTCTATCAATGATTCGCATAGAGGCGGTTACGGGAAAATTTCGGCAGCTCGCGCACTTGAAGTTTCTTCAAATATTGGGTTTGCAAGATTAATAGAAGAAAATTTTGGAAAAAATCCTGAAAAATTTATTAATTCTTTAAGAGGAATGCACTTAAACACCAAGATAGGGTTGCCTATAAAAGGTGAAGGTAAACCTGAAATACCAGGTCCAGGCGATAAAAAATGGAGTAAAAATGCATTGCCATCAATTTCTTACGGTTATAATATTAGTTTAACGCCACTACAAATTTTAACATTCTACAATGCCATCGCAAATAATGGTGAAATGGTAAAGCCAAAGTTTATAAAAGAAATTCGTTCCAGAGAAAGTCAGGTAGAAGTGTTTGGAAAAGAAGTGATTAACCCAGCAATTTGTTCAAAAGAAACCATAGATAAAATGCATGAAATGCTTAAAAATGTGGTGGTACGCGGAACCGGGAAAAAATTATATGCTGAAAACTTTTCAATGGCAGGCAAAACAGGAACTGCACGAACTGAATATTGGTTGGATGATTGGGATGTAAGCCGACGCTATATTTCATCATTTACGGGATATTTTCCTGCTGAGAATCCGAAATACTCTTGTATTGTAGTTATTCACAAACCGAAAGCACAAACGGGGTATTATGGTGCAGATGTTTCAGGACCAGTTTTTAAAGATATTGCCCAAAAAATATATTTATCAAAGTCGGTGACGAACGAAATTGATAATAAACCGCCGAAATTCAAAAGTGTTGAAAACAATTTTAACGAATACTATACCTATTCCAATGCCAACTATGATTCAATCCCAAATGTAAAAGGAATGCCAGGAATGGACGCCATTTCTTTACTTGAAAATTTAGGGTTAAAAGTGAGCTATACAGGAAAGGGAAAAGTTGCAGAACAATCATTAAATCCTGGAGGGAAAATAATAAAAGGAACAACAATAATTCTAAATTAAATTCATTGAAATCAGTCAAAGACCTATTAGAAAAAGTTGTAGTAAATACAATATCCGGCACTACCAATATTAAGGTAAATGCCATTGTATTTGATTCAAGGAACGCACAAAAAGATTGTTTGTTTGTGGCGCAAAAGGGATTGCTTTTTGACGGTCATCAATTTATTGATAAAGCTATAGAATTGGGTGCGACTGCAATTATTTGTGAAGAAATGCCTAAGAAATTAGCTGAAAACGTGACTTATATTCAGGTTAAAGATTCAAATAGCGCATTGGCGTTGATTGCCGCAAACTTTTATAACCATCCTTCTTCAAAATTAAAATTGATAGGAATTACTGGCACAAATGGAAAAACTACCGTTGCAACGTTGCTGTATAAATTGTTTCAAAATGCAGGTTACAAAACAGGATTGCTCTCGACTGTTAAAGTTTTAGTAGATACCAAACAATATGAAGCAACGCATACCACGCCAAATTCGGTGGTGATAAATGCTTATTTAAATGAGATGGTTGACTTGGGTGTTGATTATTGTTTTATGGAAGTGAGCTCTCATGGAATACATCAAAAAAGAACAGAAGGATTGGAATTCACTGGTGGTGTATTTACAAATTTAACACATGACCATTTAGATTATCATAAAACATTTTCAGAATACAGAGATGTAAAAAAATCGTTTTTTGATGCCTTGCCAAAAACAGCATTTGCGTTGGTAAATATCGACGATAAAAACGGTTTGGTGATGTTTCAAAATACAAATGCAATTAAACAGTCGTATGCCTTAAAAACAATGGCCGATTTTAAGGCTAAAATAATTGAAAATCAATTTTCTGGATTGGTATTGAATATCAATAACAATGAAGTTTATACAAAATTAATAGGACGATTTAACGCCTATAATTTATTGGCGGTTTATGGCGTTTCAATTTTATTGGGATTAGATTCAGCAGAAGCATTGCGGCATTTAAGTGAGTTGGAAAATGTTACAGGCAGGTTTCAATATTTTATTTCTAAAGGCGGTGTAACGGCAATAGTCGATTATGCGCATACGCCGGATGCTTTAAAAAATGTGTTGGAAACCATCAATGAAATCAGAACTGGAAACGAACAAGTAATTACCGTTGTGGGATGCGGTGGCAATCGAGACAAAGCGAAACGTCCTGTTATGGGACGAATCGCCTCTCAATTAAGCACTCAGGTTTTGGTGACTTCCGACAATCCGAGAAATGAAAATCCACAAACCATCATAAAAGAAATTGAGGCAGGCATTGAACCACAAAATTTAAAAAAAGCGATATCCATTTTAGATAGGGAACAGGCCATAAAAGCAGCTTCAAAACTGGCTAAAAAAGGCGATATCATTTTAATTGCTGGAAAAGGCCACGAAACCTATCAGGAAATAAACGGAAAACGGTCACATTTTGATGATTATGAGCAGATAACACAACAATTAAATGTCATAGAAAGTTAATTATGTTATATTATTTATTCGAATATTTAGACAAACATTACGACCTAATCGGTACAGGGTTATTTCAATATATCTCGTTTCGTTCTGCTTTGGCTTTTATTATTTCGTTGTTGTTTTCTATGATATATGGAAAAAAAATTATCAATTATTTACAATTAAAACAGGTTGGCGAATCAGTAAGGGATTTAGGCTTGGAAGGACAAATTGAAAAGGCAGGCACGCCAACAATGGGAGGTGTTATTATTATTTTAGCAACACTTATTCCTGTTTTGTTATTTGCGCAAATAGCCAATGTGTATATCGTATTGTTAGTGGTTACTACATTATGGATGGGAACTATTGGTTTTATTGATGATTATATTAAAATATTTAAAAAAGATAAAACTGGCTTAAAAGGAAGATTTAAAATTTTAGGGCAAATTACCTTGGGAATTTTTGTAGGTGCCATGCTTTATTTTCACCCAAGTGTTACAATAAAAGAAAAATTGCCGTTAAAGTTCCAATATACTACAGAACAAGGAGAACAAGTATTGTTTGGCAATAGCATAAAGTCGACAAAAACCACCATTCCTTTTGTAAAAAATAACGAATTAGATTATGCATCAGCGCTAACTATTTTTGGAACTGGATATAAAAAATATGCATGGCTTATTTTTATTCCAATAGTCATCTTTATCATCACTGCAGTTTCAAACGGAGCCAACTTAACCGATGGAATTGATGGATTGGCAGCAGGTTCTTCAGCCATAATCGTATTGACTTTGGGGATTTTCGCATGGATTTCAGGAAATATCATTTTCGCAAATTATTTGGATGTGATGTACATACCCAATTCAGGTGAGATGACCATTTTTATTGCTGCATTTGTGGGTTCTTTAGTCGGGTTTTTATGGTACAATACCTATCCAGCTCAAGTTTTTATGGGAGACACGGGAAGTTTAACCATTGGAGCTGTTATTGCCGTTTTGGCAATTGCCGTTAGAAAAGAATTGCTTATTCCAATTTTGGCGGGCGTTTTTTTGGTGGAGAATCTATCGGTAATTCTTCAAGTAAGCTACTTTAAATATACCAAAAAGAGATTTGGTGAAGGAAAACGAATTTTTAAAATGGCACCATTGCATCATCATTATCAAAAAATGGGCTATCACGAAAGTAAAATTGTAACCAGATTTTGGATTGTTGGAATTATGTTGGCGGTATTGGCAATAGTAACCTTAAAGTTAAGATAAATGAAATTAGCAATACTTGGCGCTGGAGAAAGCGGAATTGGAACCGCTATTTTAGGGAAACAAAAAGGATATGAGGTTTTTGTTTCTGATAAAGGTACAATTGCTGAAAAATATAAAAAAGTTCTTTTAAATAATGACATCTCCTTTGAAGAAGGGAAACATACAGAATCTAAAATAATGGAGGCTGATATTGTTATGAAAAGCCCTGGAATTCCCGATAGCGTTTCATTAGTAAAACAATTGAAAAGCAAAGGTATTCCTGTGATTTCTGAAATTGAGTTTGCTTCAAAATATACCAAAGGAGTTATTGTTGGAATTACGGGTTCAAATGGAAAAACCACCACAACAATGTTGGTGAACCATATTTTGAAAAAGGAAAAAAT
>JBAZGP010000256.1:0-5457 GCA_041652835.1 Lutibacter sp.
GTAGCTAAGTCAAATTTCAAAAAGCTGAGGCGTTGAATAATTAGACGTAGCGGTAGCGAAGTCAAATTTCAAAAAGCTGAGGCGTTGAATAATTAGACGTAGCGGTAGCGAAGCGTTGAACAATTAGAATTACTGCTAAAAAAAATATTAAAAAGAGTTTAGCAAATAATGATAAACTCTTTTTTAGTTTGGCATGTATTTTGCAAACTCCTTTTAAAACCCATAAACAATGAAAAAGTATATACACATAGCATTGATCGCTTTTGTTGGTTTAATATTATTTGGTTGTGGCACTTCCAAAGTTAATGGGCAAACTGAGCCTCCTTTTAAAATATTGGAAGCCACTTTTGTCAATTTGGCAAACAATGAATTGGGCATTAAAGAAACCTTCAGCATTATTAAAATCGACAATCCAAATATTCGTTTAGATTCGCTGTATTTTAGAAACAACAAAATGTCTTTGACAAAAGATTTAAGTGCTTCGGAAAATATCTTTTTAGGAAGTTTTACCTCTTCAACTGAGTTGCATGATTATATCTTACATCAGGATGCTAAGGAAGAGTTTGGAAATATACCACCAATTGCCGCTTCTAAAATACCTTATGAACTTACTGATGATGAAGCGGTTGTAAGTTATTTTTATAAGGACAAAATTAATTATTACAAAATTTCCGAAATGAAGGAAATTCAGATAAAAGATTGAAAATAATTACAAATTGTCTTCAACATAAGTTAAATGAATCTCTTTCCTAACCGCATCTAATAACGCAATAAGTTCCATGCTATTTTGATGGGACCATAAAGGGCTTTCGGTAAGATTTTTATGCAAACATTCATTGCATTCCATAATTTGATGTGCATATCCTTTTCCGATTTTAGGAAATAAAATTTCCTCTTCATTATTGCCTTTAACCAATGAAAAAACACTTGCTTCATTCCACGGGCTGTCAATAATAATTTCGCCTAAAGTGCCACTTATTTTTGCAATTCTTTTTGAATTTGAATTAAAACTGCTGAAAAGCACCGCCTGTGCATTTTTATAATCGAAAATCATGGAAACCTGTGAATCGGCACCTGATTCAAAATAATGGGCTTTTGCAATAATTTTAATGGGCATTCCCAATATTAAATAAGCTAAAAATATTGGGTAAATACCAATATCAAGTATAGATCCTCCTCCCAATTCCTTATCGTAAATACGTTGTATGGACGGATTTGCATGAAAAGAAAAATCGGCGCTTAAATACTTTATTTCCCCTATTTCGCCGTTTTCAACAATCTCTTTTATTTTTTTTATGGCAGGTAAAAATCTTGTCCATAACGCTTCCATCAAAAAAAATTGGTGCTTGTTGGAAGCTTCAATCATTTTAAAAACCTGAAGTTGGTTTATGGCAAAAGGTTTTTCGCACAACACCCCTTTTTTATGTTTTAAGGCTAAAATGGTAAGTCTTTCATGACTATTGTGAGGCGTTGCAATATAAACGATATCAACATAATTATCTTTCAGCAATGCTTCATACGAGCCATAAAACTTTTTAGAATGGTAGGTTGTGGCAAACGTTTCAGCTTTCGCTAAATCTCTTGAAGCAACCGCTTCCAATTCAACAGTATCCAAGAGCAATAAGTCATTTGCAAACTTACTGGCAATTTTACCCAATCCTATAATTCCCCAATTAATTTTCTTATTCAAAGTATTAAAATTTAGAAGATTTAAATCGGCTTAAAATTACTTAATTTTTATTTGGCATAGTAATTGAAATTCAAATAAAATAACCAAAAAAACTATTGATTATGAATACTATAAAATTACTTTTAGGAACGGTAATTACCGGAATGTTGTTCACTTCCTGTATTGTTGACAATACTATTGATGAACCATACTATGTTGATGACCCATATTATACTACGCTTGAAGATGTGGTTACAGCAAACGACTTATGGTATATAGATTATAATAAAACCACTGGCACTGGAGATGTCCCATTTTTATCGAAAGCCTTCACCATTTCGTTTTTAAACGGAAAAGTTTATGCCAATAACAATTTGGTGGGAATTGGAACTGTTGGAAACGGCTACGGCATTCAAATTGGGTATTACGATACGTTCAACGGAAAGCTAAAAGTAGATCATAGTATTGATGGGTATTACAATTTTGAAGTCATTCAATTGTCGGTAAATAATATAAAATTAAAAGATAATTACAACAATGTTACCTATTATTTAGTGGGTTATCAAAAAAGTGCTTTTGATTATGATCAAATATTTTATGACAATATAGAATATTTTTTACAGGAGTATCAAGCTTGGGAAAAAACATACTCAAGCGTTGCAGGCAATTTAAATGAATTTGATAATGAAAACTTTTTACAATTTACGCCAGAAAATTTAACAACATTTTATTCTTCCAAAGATAATGTTGGCACAGCTATTGCAAATCTATATTGGGATTATGTAGGGGATTATACGGTAGCAAATGTGCAAGGATATGACAATCTAAAAATTTTAACATTAGATTATGATTTGAATGGCAATGAAAAGTTCGAGTTGACCGTTATTAATGATGGAAAGATTAGTTTGTATCACATAGCTTCTGGAACAACTTATGAATTCACCGGAAGAGGATACATTCAGTATATGAAACCAAGTTCAAGTTTGGCAAAAAGTGCCACAAGCAATGACGGCAGAGCGAGAACTAAAGTATTTAGAGAAACAGTAATTAGAAGAAATTTAAAATAAAGTTTGGTTAGTTGATTTTTGGTTGGTTATTTATAACCAATTGATGTAAGCCGCTCTCAAGGGAGCGGCTTTTTTTATATCTTTATAGTTCTAAAACATATTAATTATGACCAGTAAAACAGCATTTATTACAGGAGCCACTTCTGGAATAGGAAAAGCTACCGCAGAAATTTTCGCAAAAAATAAAATCCAATTGGTGCTTTGCGGCAGACGCAGTGAGCGACTTTCCCAATTAAAAAAAGAACTTGGTAAATTAACCAATGTTACCACGCTACAATTTGATGTTAGCAACAAAGAAGAAGTTTCAAAAGCCATAGCCTCATTGCCAAATGAATTTAAAAAAATTGATATTTTAGTCAATAACGCAGGAAATGCACACGGATTAAGCACCATTCAGGATGGAAATCTAGAGGATTGGGATGCTATGATTGATATCAATGTGAAAGGTTTGTTATATGTTTCCAGAGCAATTCTTCCTCAAATGGTGGAGCGAAATGAAGGGTTTGTGGTTAATATAGGCTCTATAGCTGGCAAGGAAGTGTACCCGAATGGAAATGTGTATTGCGCATCAAAATATGCCGTAAATGCTTTAAATAAAGCAATGCGTATTGATTTAATTAAGCACAATATTCGTGTTTCTGCAATTCATCCTGGCGCTGTGGAAACCGAATTTTCTGAAGTTCGTTTTAAAGGCGATAAAGAAAGAGCAAAAAATGTGTATAAAGGATTTAAAGCCCTTCAGCCTGAAGATATTGCCGATATTATTTACTTTGTAGTTACAAGACCTTATCATGTTAGTATTGAAGATTTAATTGTGTATCCAACAGCACAGGCCAGTGCCACTATTTGGAATAAGGAATGAGATAAATGAAATGATTAACAAGCGCCTTTTAATAAAAAATTTGTTGGCCCATAACGATGAAAACAGCTTTTACGACAAAAAGCTTAAAATTTCATTGGATCATAAAGAGGGAAAAGCAAAATTTTTGAAACTTATTTGCGCCTTGTCAAATTCAAATCCGGAAAATAATTCTTATGTGGTAATTGGTGTTGAAGATCAGCTCAATAAAATTGAAGGTGTCGACTTTTTTGACGACAGTAAAATTCAAAATTTAATGAATTCCTATTTTAACAATCCGCCAAAAATTCAATATGAAAATATTGCTTTTCCAAGTTTACCAAGATATAAAGTGGTGGGATTGGTTACCATTCAACCTACAAATAAGGTTTCTTCATTAAAAAAAACGATTTGGAAATATGAAAGCGGAACCGTTTTTTACAGAAGAGGAAGCAACTCCCTTTCCACTTTGGAAACTTTCGAAATCACCAATACCAACAAAGATGTTGTTGGCGCTATAGAAAAAATGGCCAGCAACAATATTCAACTCACTTTAGACGGCGTTTTTGATTTTATTAACCGACATAAAAAAGATTACCATCCAACTTACAAGGTTTTTAACGAACAGTTTGTCCTTTGCTGGGCTGGTGAAAAAAGAGTGGTTGGCAAATCTATTTTTTATTCAAGAGTGGATATTGAGTTAATTAACGAACAGGTTCGTCTGTTTTATTCCGCTTTGGATGATGTTAAAATTGAATTTGACAAAAATTCATTTAGAATTACCGAATATGTTTATTTAGGACTGAAAAATACGTTTGATTATTACCCGCTTGAAAAAACCGTAATTCATTTTAAAGAGAATGGAAAATATGATATCGCAAGTGAATTGTTATTTGAACCACCCCAATTTGATAAAAAATTATTGCGCCATGTATTTAACAATTGCAATGCCATTTTAGAGAAATTAAAAAAGAATTTACCACTTACGGAAATTGAATTGGCAGATGTTCATGAAATTCCTACGCAATATTTAATTTGTGTTTTAAATAAAATTCCGAATGCTTTTCTAAGGCTGAAAGATGCCGAGTTGCCACTAAGAAATTTGGAAGACAAAACAGGATACATCAAATATAAAGAAGCAGTTAGGGTTCTAAGAAAATTAAAATATAGCTAAAAATCACTGTTTTTTATCAATTTTTAACAAGTTTATTAACCATTTAACTTTTTGTACAATTCCAAAGCATAACCATCGGTTAAACTTGCCACAAAACCACAAATGGACAAAACTCTTAAATAAACGGTTTCTTTAGGTTCTTGCAGGCTTTCTGGCAATAAGTTTATAACAAGCTTGTCGTAATTTGTTAATGAATTTTCAAAATTTCTATGACTTGCCGTTAAAAAAACATCCAATAACTTTGCAATTACATTATAGCCAACCAATTCTTTTTCAATAACTTCCCTGCTTTTGTAAATTTTTTCGACACTTATTTTTATGATATCATTTATTTGAGCTTCATAAACACATTTATCCAATAAAGAGTGCGGATATTCGCCTTTTAAAATAGCATCTTCTTGCTTTAAAAAAACATTTGCGGCCTCATTAATCAGATTTCCAATGGCCAATGCACGGAGGTAGCTTAAACGGTCTTTCTTAAATTGTAATTGATAGTATTTTTTGGTATCGATGGTTTCTTTTACCAATTTTATCAAATATTCAAGCGCAAAATCTTCCTCAATCAGCCCCAAATTTATACCATCTTCAAAGTCGATGATGGTATAACAAATATCATCGGCAGCTTCAACCAAATAAGCCAAAGGATGCCTGTTATAGCGTAATATTCCTTCTTTTGAAGTTGAAGCAAGCGCTAATTCTTTGGCAACAT
>JBAZGP010000257.1:0-5410 GCA_041652835.1 Lutibacter sp.
TGGGCGTGGGCCAAAACACATTCTGTTCTCCCTTTCGAGTGCGTTCTATAAGGGATTCAACGGATTCGTATTGCTGAATAGGGACATTTCTGGCGAATTCGCTGTAACTGCCAATGGTTGAAAAATTATATTTTTTTCCAATTTCCGTGTCTTGGGCTTTCTCTACTAATTTGCTCAACAATTCTTCCTGGACATCAATTGGATATTTCAAAAATAATTCCATTTGATGTTTTCGCTTTTTCAAAAACCATGAAATTATTGAATTAACTATTGGATATGGCATATTTTATTAAGTATCTTTAGGCTTTAAATTTACTAAAAAAATATGATGCAATACCATACTGTTTTAAAAAAGATGATGACTGAGCTGAAAGATGACGTTCACTATTATTTGGAAGTGGAAAATGATTTTCTGAATTTGAACCAGTTGTTGGGACGAGAGATTGGAATACGCTTTGAAGGTTATCACTGTTTGAATTGCGGAAAGGAAAAGAAAATATTCAGACAAGGGTTTTGTTATGAATGTTTTTATGAAAGTGCCCATGTTGGTGATTGGATTATGAAACCAGAATTGAGTACCGCACATTTAGGAATTCAAGACCGTAATTTGGAATATGAAGAAAAAGTGCAATTGAAGCCGCATATCGTTTATCTGGCGCTGTCAAGCAATGTAAAAGTGGGCGTTACCCGAAAAACACAAATTCCAACTCGCTGGATAGACCAAGGGGCCAGTAAAGCCATTGAAATTGCGGAAGTGCCAAACCGGTATTTAGCAGGAATTACAGAAGTCGCCCTAAAAGCCCATGTTGCCGATAAAACGAGCTGGCAAAAGATGTTGAAAAATGAAATTGCGGAAATTGACTTAATTGAAGAAAGAGAAAAGTTAAGACAATACATTCCTAAAGAAGCAGCATCCTATTTTTTGCCCAACAATGGCAAAATTACCACAATTGAATATCCTGTTCTTAAATATCCCACAAAAATTAAAACGTTAAATCTGGAAAACACACCAGAATTTTTTGGAAAACTGATGGGCATTAAAGGACAATATTTGTTGTTTGAAGACAATATCGTTTTCAATGTCAGAAACAATGAAGGCTATAAAGTTCAGTTGACAATTGACAATTGACAATTGACAATTATCCATTATCCATTATCAATTATCAATTATCAATTATCCATTGCAAATTATGCTTATTTTTGCTGTTCAAATAAATAATGACATAAAATGAAGGCATATATTTTTCCGGGTCAGGGCGCCCAATTTACAGGAATGGGTTTGGATTTATACAACAATTCAACATTAGCAAAAGAACTTTTTGAACAGGCCAATGAAATTTTGGATTTTGAAATCACAAAAATTATGTTTGAAGGCACTGCGGAAGAATTGCAGCAAACTAAAGTAACACAACCCGCTATATTTCTACATTCCGTAATTTTGGCAAAAACCTTGGGTTCCGATTTTAAACCTGAAATGGTTGCCGGACATTCTTTAGGTGAATTTTCAGCCTTGGTGGCTAACGGTGTTTTGTCTTTTGAGGACGGACTTCAACTGGTTTCAAAAAGAGCGTTGGCCATGCAAAAAGCTTGTGAAATTCAACCCTCAACAATGGCTGCGGTGTTGGGTTTGGATGATGCTGTTGTTGAAGAAGTGTGCAACAATATTGATGGTGTCGTGGTTGCGGCAAATTACAATTGTCCGGGACAACTGGTTATTTCCGGAGAAATTACAGCTATTGATAAAGCCTGTGAAGCAATGCTGAAAAACGGAGCAAAACGCGCCATAAAATTACCTGTTGGCGGTGCTTTTCATTCTCCTTTAATGGAACCTGCAAGGGAAGAACTGGCAAAAGCCATAGAAAATACCCATTTTAGCAAACCTATTTGTCCGGTTTATCAGAATGTGGTTGCAAAAGCGGTTACAAATCCTGCTGAAATTAAAGAAAATCTAATCATTCAATTAACGGCTCCAGTGCGCTGGACACAAACCATTCAACAAATGATTGCCGATGGCGCTTCTGAATTTAATGAAGTTGGCCCAGGAAAAGTATTACAAGGACTTGTGCGTAAAATAGATAGAACTGTAGCTGCAAGAAGTGCGGAATAAGCCCCATAACCTCAAAGGGGGAATTTTAAAAAAGTTAAATATTAAAAGTTAAATATTAAAAGTTTAAAGTTTAAAGTTGGCTTTCAGAATTAATAAGGTCAACGTTATTTAGGCATCGACATCTGTCAAACCTGAAACCAAAAACCCACAACTAACAACCCTCAACTAAAGCGTAAGCTGCCATTTCCAAGCAGAAAGCAAGGCGTCTTCTAAAGTAAGTTCGGCTTTCCAGCCCAGTTCTTTATTTGCAATAGCGGTGTCTGCATAAGCCGAGGTAATATCGCCTTCTCTTCTGTCAACAAATTTGTAGTTTAATTTTTTGCCGGTAACTTTTTCAAAAGTTTGAATAACTTCTAAAACAGAATTTCCTTTCCCGGTTCCTAAGTTAAACACCTCAAATTGTGATTTATTTTGGCTGTTCAGAAGTCTTTTTAAAGCAATAATATGAGCTTTTGCCAAATCCACCACATGAATATAATCTCTAATGGCAGTGCCGTCTGGAGTGGGATAATCATTACCATAAATTGACAATTCTTTTCGAATTCCGGCTGCGGTTTGGGTAACATAAGGAATCAAATTTTGAGGAATGCCAATAGGCAATTCTCCAATTTTTGCCGATTCATGAGCGCCAATGGGATTGAAATATCGCAAGGCAATGGCTTTTAAATCGCAAATTTTAGTGGTGTCTTTTATAATTTCCTCCCCAATTTGCTTGGTGTTTCCATAAGGAGATTCTGCTGGTTTTATTGGAGCGTTTTCTGTTATTGGAAGTTCATCCGCCTGTCCGTACACTGTACAGGAAGAGCTAAAAATGAAATTATTGATGTTATTGGCCTTCATTTCCTGCAATAGATAAATCAAGGAACTGATGTTATTTTCATAGTATTCCAACGGCATTTGAACGCTTTCACCCACAGCTTTTGAGGCCGCAAAATGAATTAGGCCGTCAATTTTGTTATTTTTAAAGAAGTCTTTAACCGCAGGTTTATCTTTTAAATCAATATTGAAATAGGTGGGTTTTTTGTTTGTGATTGACGTTATTTTATCTAAAACAGCGAGGGTTGAATTCGATAAATTATCAATAATAATTACTTCAAATCCTTCTTGCTGAAGTTCAACAACAGTATGCGAGCCAATAAAACCCAAACCTCCGGTGACTACTATTCTTTTCATTTGTTGATTTTTTATTTTTTATTGGTCAAATATAATTCGCATATATTCAATGGTTTAATGGCCAAATTTCCGTTATGCTTATTTCATAATTCAACAATTTCTCTACCTACAGATTCATAATGGAATCCGTTGGTTTTCATAAGTTCTAAATCGAAAATATTTCTTCCGTCGAAAATTACCGGACTTTTCATCAGGGTTTTCATTTTGACGAAATCGGGTGAGTAAAATTCCCTCCATTCGGTATTGATTAAAAGACAATCTACATTTTCCAAAACCTCATAAGCATTTTTGCAAAAGGTAATTTGATTGCCGTAAATCTTTTTCATATTTGGCATGGCTTCGGCATCATAAGCTGTAATTTTAACCCCAGCAAGCAGTAACTCATTAATAATGTCTAAAGCCGGAGCTTCCCTGATATCATCAGTATTTGGTTTAAATGCCAAGCCCCACAAGCCTACTTTTTTGCCTTCAATCTTATTGTTGAAGTATCTTTTTACTTTCGGAATAAGTGATTTTTTTTGTAATTTATTTACCGCTAAAACCGATTTCAAAACTTGGAAATCGTATCCTGCAGCATCACTTGAATGCACCAAAGCGTTTACATCTTTTGGGAAACAAGAACCTCCAAATCCAATTCCGGGAAATAAAAATTTGTTTCCAATTCTGGAATCTGAACCAATTCCTTTTCTCACATCATCCACATTTGCACCAATGATTTCGCACAAATTGGCAACCTCGTTCATAAACGTAATTTTCGTTGCCAAAAAAGTGTTTGCGGCATATTTCGTAAGTTCTGCAGATTTCTCGTCCATGAGAATTACAGGACGGTTGACTGCGGTAAATGGACTGTATAATTTGGTTAAAATATCGATTGCTTTTTCGCTTTTTGACCCAATGATAATACGTTCAGGATTCATAAAGTCCTGTACAGCAAAACCTTCACGCAAAAATTCAGGATTCGAAACAATGTCGAAAGGAACATTTGTGTGTTGCGAAATGATGTCTTTCACAATTTTTGAAGTGCCCACAGGAACAGTACTTTTATTGATTATGATTTTATAATCACTAATCAATTTTCCCAATTGATGTGCCACGGATTCAACATATTTTAAATCTGCCGACCCATCTTCATCTTGTGGAGTGGGTAAAGCCAAAAACACAATTTGGGAAACGTCAAGCGCACTTTTTAAGTCGGTTGTAAAATGCAACCGGTCTGCTTTGATATTTTTTAGAAAAAGTTCTTCTAAATTTGGTTCATAAATAGGAACAATACCTTTTTTTAGTTGGTCGACTTTTTCCTTATCAATGTCAACACAAATCACATTATTTCCAACTTCAGCCAAACAAGTGCCTGATACAAGGCCCACATAACCGGTGCCAATTACTGCAATATTCATTTATTTGTTGATAAATTTTAAAACGGTGGAGGTTATAAATTCTATTTGCTCATCATCCAATTCGGTATGCATAGGCAATGAAATCACTTCTTTTACCAATTGATTGGTAACAGGAAAATTAGCTTCATGATATCTTTTATCAGCATACGCTTTTTGACTGTGAAGCGGAATCGGATAATAAACACCACAAGGAATACCATTTTCATTTAAATAATTCACTAAAGTATCTCTGTCTGTATTTAAAACCTTTAAGGTATATTGATGAAAAACGTGGGAATCATTATTTTCACTAATTATAGGGGTGATGATATTTTTTTCATTGGCAAAAGCCAAGTTGTATTTCCTGGCAGCTGTTTGTCGCATTTTATTGTATTCATCCAAAAAGGGAAGCTTTACATTTAAAACCGCAGCTTGAATACTGTCTAAACGTGAATTTACGCCGACAACATCGTGATGATAACGCACATACATTCCGTGATTAACAATGCCTCTAATTTTATGGGCAAGGTCATCATCGTTGGTAAAAATTGCTCCTCCATCGCCATAGCAGCCTAAATTTTTTGAAGGAAAAAAGGAGGTGGAAGCCACGTGACCAATGGTTCCTGCTTTCTTTTTTGTTCCGTCTTTAAAAGTATAAGTTGCGCCTATTGCCTGTGCATTGTCTTCAATTACAAATAAATTGTGCGCTGCGGCAATTTCCATAATGGCTTCCATATTGGCAATTTTTCCAAAT
>JBAZGP010000258.1:0-998 GCA_041652835.1 Lutibacter sp.
GGCAATTTAGCTAAGGCAAATGTAATTTTTATTGTACAATTTTAGCTTGAAATTTCAACTTTATTTTAGGTAAAAGTTATTAACAAGCTCCACTTTTTTTTAATTGAACAAGGATGCTTTTCTGAAAAAATATTTCCTACTTTTGAGGTATGGATAATAAAAAAACATATAAAATTCTTACCGTATTATTGGTTATGCAATGGGCCTTTATTCGAATTATAGCCCAATATCCTGCTGCAATAGAAAAATATTACGCCCAAGGTTTGTACCTATATATTTCAAAGTTTTTAAGTTTCCTTTTTGGTTGGATTCCCTTTTCAGTGGGTGATGTTTTATACGCTTTACTTGTGATAGTGCTCATTAAAAATGGCTACACTGCAATAAAAAACAAAAAGTTGACCTTAAAAAATACTTTCTTCAAAATTGGCGCATTTATCTCTCTACTTTTTTTTGTTTTTCATTTAAACTGGGGCTTAAATTATTTCAGGCAACCGATTTATAAGTCTTTGAATTTTGAAAATAAAAAATATTCTATTGATGAATTGGCTGATTTTACTGAAAAACTCATTGTGAAAATTAACCACGTACAGTTTTCAATTACTAAAAACGATACGATTATGGTTGAAAATAAATTGCAAAAGCCAGAAATAAAGAAAATTTCCTATTCCGCTTACAAACAATTTCAAAAAAAATTTCCACAATATATCCATGAAAATTTGAAGGCGAAACATTCGCTATTTAGCCTGCCCTTAACTTATATGGGTTTTGCTGGTTATTTAAATCCGATTACCAATGAAGCACAAGTAAATTCTTTAATTCCGAAGAACACTTATCCTATGATAGTTTGTCATGAATTGGCACATCAAGTCGGAATTGCCTCAGAAAGTGAAGCTAATTTTATGGGTTATTTGGCAACTACCAATTCCAACGACATTTATTTTAATTACTCGGGATATTTAATGGCTTTACGTTTTTGCTTAGCTGAAATATATTTCAAG
>JBAZGP010000258.1:1008-5407 GCA_041652835.1 Lutibacter sp.
AAAATTTGAAATGTTGAAAGCGCAGGTGAATAAAGGTATTTTAAAAGATATTCAGCAAAGTGAGGACTTTTGGGCTTCTTATCAAAACTGGTCTGAACAGTATTTTAAATCATTTTACGATTCCTTTTTAAAAGCCAATAAGCAAATTGACGGAATGGAAAGCTACAATAAAGTGGTATTGCTTTTGGTAAATTACTATAAAACTAAAGAATTGTAGTTAATAAACGCTTATTTTTGCTGTATTATGCACAAACAAATAACCAGTGTACAAAATTCATTTATAAAAGAACTTGTTCAACTTAAAGAAAAATCGCGTTTACGCAAACAAACACAAACATTTTTAATTGAAGGTTTGCGTGAAATTTCTTTGGCTTTACTGGGAAATTATACCATCATAACCATTTTGGCAGATTTTTCAATTGTTAAAAATGAAGAACTTGAAAAATTAATAAACTCCGTAAATTATTCCATTGAAGTTATTGAAATTTCTAATGAGGTTTACAAAAAATTGGCTCTACGAGAATCCACTGAAGGTATTTTGGCGGTAGCAAAAAGTAAAGATTTATCCTTGAACTCAATAACCTTCAAAAATAAAAATTCATTAATTTTAGTGGCTGAAGCTCCTGAAAAACCGGGAAATATTGGCGCACTTTTGAGAACGGCTGATGCAGCAGGCATTGACGCTGTGCTGATTGCGAATCCGAAAACAGATATTTACAACCCAAATATCATCCGTTCAAGTATTGGCTGTGTTTTTACAATACAAATTGCGACTGGGACAACTGCAGAAATTATTTCATTTTTAAAAGAACATAATATTAATATGTATGGTGCTGCTTTAACGGCAAGCGTTGAATATCAAACTATTGATTACACACAGCCAAGTGCTGTAATTGTGGGGACAGAAGCTACCGGGTTAACCAATGAATGGTTAGAAAACACTTCAAAAAACATTGTAATTCCAATGCGAGGTGCCATTGACTCTATGAATGTTTCCGTTAGCGCTGCCATTATTTTGTTTGAAGCGGTGAGGCAAAGGAAATTAATAATTAATAATTGATAATTGATAATTGAGAATTGATAATTAATAATTGAGAATTGAGAATTGATAATTAAAAATGAATAACAAATGACTTAAAGACACAAATTATATTAAATTTGAAGAATTCAACTATTTAAATGCTGAAATCACAAGTATTTTAAAATTTTATATAAAATAATTGAATCCTTAAAAGGATAAAAAACCAAACATTATTAATTATACATTTTTAATTATTCATTAATATCAAATGACTCCACAAATCCTCTTTTATATTTTAATAGGCATTATAATTGTTAAATTTTTATTTGACAATTTTATTGATTCCTTAAACGCAAAACATTTTAATGATGTTATTCCACAAGAATTAGAAGGTATTTATAATGAAGAAGAATATTTAAAATCTCAGGCTTATAAAAACGAAAATTATAAATTTTCATTGATAACGGGCGTGATTTCAATCATTATGACACTGTTATTTTTTATTTTTGAAGGTTTTGCTTTTGTGGATCATATCGCAAGAAGCCTTTCGGATAATGCCATTGTAATTACCTTAATTTTCTTCGGAATTATTATGTTTGCAAGCGATATTTTATCACTGCCATTTTCCTATTATGCTACATTTGTTATTGAAGAAAAATTTGGTTTCAACAAAACTTCAAAAAAAACATTTGCTTTCGATAAGATTAAAGGTTGGTTAATGATGATTTTTCTTGGTGGTGGCATTTTGGCGTTAATCACTTGGTTTTATCAATTGACAACCAGTAATTTTTGGCTATATGCCTGGGCTTTAATGAGTGTTATTACCATTTTTATGAATCTTTTTTATTCAAAATTGATAGTTCCTATTTTCAACAAACAAACCCCTTTGGAAAACGGTGAATTAAAAAATAAAATTGAAAGTTTTGCAAAAAAAGTAGGTTTTAAACTCGCTCATGTTTTTGTGATTGATGGTTCTAAAAGATCAACAAAAGCAAATGCTTATTTTTCTGGTTTTGGTAAACAAAAGAGAATTACATTGTATGATACCTTAATAAACGATTTGAATACCGATGAAATTGTTGCTGTTTTAGCTCATGAAGTTGGGCATTATAAGAAAAAACACATCATTTATAACTTGCTGATTTCTATATTATTAACCGGATTTACATTTTATATTTTATCATTATTGGTAGGTAATTTAACCTTATCTTTGGCCTTAGGCGTAAATGATGCCAGCTTTCATATAGGACTTATCGCTTTTGGCGTTTTATACAGTCCTATTTCTGAAATTACTGGCTTATTTATGAACATATTATCCAGAAAATTTGAATATCAGGCCGATGATTATGCAAAAGAGAATTTTGACGGAAATGCTTTAATTTCAGCTTTAAAAAAATTATCAAAAAACAGTTTGAGCAATTTAACACCACATCCTTTGTATGTGAAAATTCATTACTCACATCCTACGCTTCTGCAACGTTTTTTAAACCTGAAAAAATAAATGCAAATAATTGGTTTTTCAATTTTAATCCCTATTTTTAGGCGATGACATACAACTTATCCATAGAAGAAGAAAATAAAGAGATTGCAAGGCGCTATAAAGATTTATTAAAAGGCGCTTATCAAACTTTTACGGAAACCGATATAAAAGAAATAAGAAAAGCTTTTGAATTGGCGTTGGATGCGCATAGTAAACAACGTCGCTTAACTGGTGAGCCTTATATCTATCATCCTATCGCTGTTGCCAAAATAGTTGCATACGAAATTGGACTTCATGCCACTTCAATTGTTGCGGCTTTACTGCATGATGTTGTGGAAGACACCACTTATACTATTGAAGACATAGAGCAGCAATTTGGTGAAATTGTTGCTAAAATTGTTTACGGATTGACAAAAATTTCTCATCTTAAAAAAGATCAGGATGCCTCTATTCAGGCAGAGAATTTTAGAAAAATGTTGTTAACTTTAAATGATGACGTTAGGGTTATATTAATCAAAATTGCAGATAGGTTACACAATATGAGAACTATAGATGCTATGCCGGTAGATAAACAGCTGAAAATAGCCTCTGAAACCATATATATTTACGCTCCGCTTGCACATAGGTTAGGTCTTTACAATATAAAAACGGAGTTGGAAAATCTTGGTTTAAAATATACAGAACCAGACATTTATAATGAGATTCTTGAAAGAATTACTCAAAGCAAGGAAGAACAAAATAAATATATTGAAACATTTTCCAACATTATAAGTGAAACTTTAGATAAAGAGGGTTTTAAATATTTCATAAAAGGTCGAAGAAAATCGATTTATTCCATTCATAAAAAAATGCTCTCACAAGGCGTTAGTTATGATGAAATTTACGACAAGTTTGCTATTAGAATCATTTATAAATCTACTGACAAAGATGAAAAATTTGACGCATGGAAAATATACTCCATTGTAACCGACCATTTTAGACCAAATCCAAGTCGGTTACGAGATTGGATAAGCCAGCCCAGATCTACCGGATATGAATCGCTTCATATTACAGTAATGGGGCCACAAGGAAAATGGGTTGAAGTACAAATTCGTTCAGAAAGGATGAATGAAATTGCCGAAAAGGGTTATGCAGCACATTATAAATATAAAAACCAAAATGAGCGCGAAAGTGGTTTGGAAGATTGGCTAAATAAAATTAAGGAGACCTTTGAAAATTCAAATGGTAGCGCAATAGATTTTGTAGAAGATTTTAAATTAGATCTTTATGCCAAAGAAATTTTCGTGTTTACCCCAAATGGCGAGCTAAAAGCCTTACCAAAATATTCCACAGCACTTGATTTTGCCTTCTCAATTCATACACAAGTGGGAATGAACTGTAGAGGCGCAAAAGTAAATGGGAAACTAAAACCAATAAGCCAGGTATTACAAAGTGGAGATCAAGTTGAAATAATCACTTCAAAAAGTCAAAAACCCAATATTGGATGGTTGGATTTTGTGGTAACCGCCAGAGCTCGAAATCGTATTAAAAATGCATTAAAAGAAAATCAGAAAAAAATTGCTGAAGATGGAAAAGAGATTTTAACTCGTAAACTCAAACATTTAAAAATTGATCTTAATGAAAAAGTAATCAATGAACTGGTTACCCATTTTAAACTGAGAACAAGTCAGGATTTATTTTTCAGAATGGGTAATGGTTCAATTGACAATACCCAGTTAAAAGAATTTATTAGAAAGCGAAATAATGCTTTTGTAAGCTTCTTCAAAAATAGAATTAAGCGCAGTGGAACGCATCAGGAACTCATTGAAAAAGACGAGATTTCAGATAAATATGATTCGTTAGTGTTTGGTAGAGAAGAGGAACATTTAGACTATAAAATGTCTCCTTGCTGCAACCCT
>JBAZGP010000259.1:0-5371 GCA_041652835.1 Lutibacter sp.
TTCTAAATGACACCATTGAATATAATGAATATAGAGGAAGCGTAACAGACAGCAAAACAAAAAAACCATTGGAATTTGCAACGCTATTGGTCAATGGAACAAATATCAGCACAATTACAAATACGCAAGGTGATTTTTTATTGAAAGTCCCAAAAGAATTTATCAGTCGTAACGTAACCATTTCATTTTTGGGCTACACCAGTAAAGTAATCAACTTGGCAGATTTTGATACAAAAAATACCATCATAAAACTCGAAACATATATTGAAGAGCTTTCTGAAGTTAAAATCAACATAAAAGACGCCAATTCTTTAATTGTTGAAATGTTAAAAAGAAGAGGCGACAACTATTACAATAATGAGCTTAAAATGACTTCATTTTATAGGGAAACCATAAAAAAAAGGAGAACTTACGTCTCTCTTTCCGAAGCCGTAGTTGAAATTTATAAACAACCCTACACCACCGATAGAAGTGATATTCTAAAACTTTATAAAGCACGAAAAAGCACTGATTACAATAAGTTGGATACCGTAGCTTTTAAACTTAGAGGTGGTCCCTTTAACACAATATATCTCGATATTATGAAAAACACTACGATGTTGTTTGATGAAGATATGTTTGAAATTTATGACTTTACTTATGACAGCCCAACAAAAATTGATAACAAAGTTATTTATGTTGTTAATTTTAAACAAAAAAAACACATCGATGAGCCTTCTTTTTATGGAAAATTATATATAGACGCCAAAACGTTAGCGTTAACAAATGCCAAATATTATTTGAATCTTGAAAATAAACAAAAAGCCAGCCGTTTTTTTATAGTTAAAAAGCCTAAAGATGCAAGTGTGCTTCCAATTGAAGCCTATTATCAAGTTGAATATAGGGAAAAAGACAACAAATGGTATTATGGATACAGCAGAGTTGAACTCGGATTTAAAATTAATTGGGCTAAAAAGTGGTTCAATACCATCTATTATACAACTATTGAAATGGCTGTTACCGATTGGGAAAAAAGCGATGACAGCAAACTTCCTAAAATTAAAGACCGTTTAAGACCCACTGTAATTATGAGCGATAACACTTCTGGATTTAAAGATCCCGAATTTTGGGGCGCATACAACGTAATTGAACCCGATAAACCTATTGAATCTGCCATTGAAAAAATTCAAAGGCAATTGAAAAAAACAGATAAGGACTAAAAATTATCAACTATTTTATATTCCAAAACAGCCACAATTACGAAAATAATATGAGAAAAATAATAAAAATTATCGGACTTTTTTTACTTATTGCAGTTTTTGGTTGCGAAAACAATGAGCAAGATTCTAAATCTATGAATCTCGGAGAGATGAAATTGAGCGATAAAGAACAAACAATTTTAGATTCAAAGAATGAGATTCAAACTACACGAAAACTCATCAAAAATGGAGAAGTTGAATTTGAAACTGAAAATTTAAGTAAAACGCGTGAAAATATTTTCAAATCAATTGAAAAATATAAAGGCTATTCATCTTCAGATACCGAATACAAAAGTTCCAACGAAATTAGTAATACAATAACTGTTAGAGTTCCTTCTGAAAATTTTGACCATTTGTTGAACGAAATTACAATTGGAGTTTCAAAATTTGACCGAAAAGAAATTACCGTAAAAGATGTTACTGAGGAATTTCTTGATGTTGAAGCGCGTTTGAAAACTAAAAAAGAACTTGAAAACAGGTACTTGGAAATTTTAAAAAAAGCGAATAAAGTAACTGAAATTCTTGAAGTTGAAAAACAAATTGGAGAATTACGCTCTGAAATTGAATCCTTTGAGGGAAGATTAAAGTATCTTGAAAATCAAGTTTCATTTTCAACACTTACAGTGAAAATACATGAAACCATTTCTGAACAAACTGAATTTGGAAAAAAATTTAAAAATGGTTTTGGAAACGGGTGGAAAAACTTAATTCTGTTTTTTGTGTTTTTAGTTAATATTTGGCCATTCATCTTGATAATTATCGGAATTATGGTTTTAATTCGAGTTTGGAGGAAAAGGAAAATTAAACAAAAATAACTGTTATCACCTTCATATAGCAAATTACTTACTTCTTATAAATAGAAAAATTTAGTACTTTAAAAAAAATTGTAAATGTAAATTTCACCGTTGGAGCTGATTGTTGTCACGTGAATCTAATTGATGAAATTAAAGTTCTTGTAGTTGATTAAAACTACTACCATATAAATACATAACTCAGCGTGATTTTTTGCTTCATTAAAAGTTTTATGCTTTTAACTGGCTTGATTTTTATGCAGACAATCCCTGCGGAATTATCTATGTTGAAATCATAGCTTAGGCTGGAATATAGTTGATTTTATTTGGGTAAGAAAAGACAGATTATTTTGCTATTTTGTGATGCTAAATTTTGAGCTTTCAACTTTCCCAACTTTTAAAATTCTCAACAATTACAACCCTAAAACCTCAATTCCTTGTTCAAAAATAACATCAACAGGAATATTGGCTTTGCTCAACTTATCCAAATCGATTTGTAAATCGGGTGAAATTAATCCTTTTTCTTCCACCAATCTGATTACGCCTTCATAATCTCCATTTCCCTGCAAGGTTAAAATTAAGTATGATAACTGCCTTATGGCTTCCTCCATTTTTTCGTAATTCACCCTATAAGTTCCATTATCATTTTTGGTAAAAGCACCCTTTTCTTTAAAAAAATTAAAACGAATCATATTTGCTTTTCCGTGTGCACTTGAAGCACCAAAGCGTACAGAACGGAAAATACCTGCCATAAAAGTGGTCATATAATCTTTCATATCTCCCTCTAATTCACCTTTTTTATGCAATTGCTGCACCAAATACAATCCTAAAATATCAGCTTTTCCTTCTTCCAAAGCAGAAGCCAATTCCTTCAAAGCATTCCTAACCGTACCTTTATTGTTTATTGTATTTTTTATTCCCAATCCGTGGGCAACTTCGTGAAACATGGTATTCGCGAAAAAAGCATCAAACGTAATGTATTTACGCTGAACCGAATCAATTAAAATTTCAGAAATGGGCATTAAAATTTTATCGAATTTGGCGCGCATGGCATTTTTCAATTGCACTCTCCTTGTTCCTTTTTGCAATTGTACTTCTTCATCATTTGGCAAATTAATTGCAATGGTTTTACTTCCAGCATTGCAATCGCCCGCATAATAAATAATGTCATAGGCATTCAAATCGGAATCAACTCCGGGAATTTCTTTTTTATAATCTTCAGAAACCGGAAGTTCGCTTTGCAACTCAGGTAAAAAAACGGCAAAACGGGCAAGCTTTTCACTCCAAACCAAATCTTTTATCAACACATAAGCTTCGTGAGATGCTTTTTTGCCAAAAAGTTGGTCTTCATAAGTTTCAATTGGGCCGATTATAATATCGAGTGTATTTGTTTTCATGTCCATCCAAGCCAAATCACTGGCAAGGTAATTGTCATCTAAAAATGCCTGAGCGCGCAATTCCAAATAATTTTTTAATCCTTCATCATCTGCCAATTTTGAAGCTTCCAACAATAAATCTGCCACTTCTTTCACCTCTTTTTTAAACTGAACGTGGTAAGGAATGGTGTACAAATTCCCTTCCTTATTTTTTCTAACAAAAGTGTACAAACTGAATTTATTTTCATCGATAAAGGCTTCAAATTCCAATTTTGTCATATTTTTTGGATAGTAATTCGCACCGACTGGTTTACTTCCAACACCATTAACAAAAGGTTTGTTTCCATCGAGCCTGTCCCAAGGACCGTAATTTATTTCAATAAATTTTTTAGTATCCTCATCAGAAATAGAATCTAAAAGTTGATTTTTATCGCCATAAGCTTCATACCAAAACAATTTATTCATTTTAGAAGCTGCATTTATCAAAATTGGCAACATTTTACGTTCATTTTCTGTTAAAACACTTAAATCTGATGTTAGCTTAAAGGTGACATATTTACTCAGTTTCTTTTGCATATCTGTCCAGTTTTGTTCTACGGTAACTTGTTTTATGGGTTTACGAGCATCGTTGTTTTCTTTGCATGAAAACAATAAGATTAAGGCAAAAACCACACTAATTTTTTTCATCTTCTTGCTTTACATTAATGGAATCCAATATTTCCTGAATTCTTTTTTTGTCTATATTATAATTGGTGTCAAAAATCTGTTTCTCTGGAAATTGTTCAATCATCACCGTTGATGAAGGAAATGCAAAGCCAACGCCCAAACTATTTGCCAATTTTAAAATTTTCATATGCAATACATGTTTTGATGTTTGCTCGCTGTTCCAATCTAAATTAACAAAATAGATATTCAGAAGTATGGATAAAGAAGATTCGGTAAAACCATTAAATTCCACGTTAAAAGTATCAGTTCTTGTAGAGGGTTCCAATTCAATAATTCTTCTGATTCCCAATACAAAAGCCTCAATTAGCTCGGGAGGCGTATCATAACGAATTCCTAAATTTGTGGTATATCTACGGAAAGAACGCAAACCCTTATTATTCACCACCATTTCTGAAAGCTGACTGTTTGGTATTTGAAAAATTGAAGTGTCGGCAGCCCTAACAGTGGTTGAGCGAAAGCCAACGGTTTCAACAGTTCCCATTACAGTACCAGCTTCAATCCAATCTCCAATATGAAAAGGCTTATCTATAAAAATCATAATGGTTCCTATAAAGTTTTTAACCGTATCCTGTGAAGCCAGCGCTATTGCAATTCCACCAATAGAAGCACCGGCAATAACGGTAACAGGATCAACGCCGAAAAGGGTCAATAATTTAAGTAATCCAACAAAGATGACAATTCCCAATAAAAAATTTCTCAAAACAGGAACCAATTGGTCATCTAATTTAGACACGGTAGATTCTGCGTATTTACCGTAAATACTCATCAAAACTATCACCAATTTTATGAATACATATATCCAAAAAACAATGGACATGATATTTATTGCTAAAAATAAAAAATTATAAAAATCAATTTGCAGTATCAATGAAGGCAATATTTTTTTTACAAATGCCATTAAAATCAATAAAACAACTGGACGAGTTAATTTTTTTAAAGATGATTTAATCTCTTCATTTGATATATGAATGATTAAATACTGCGTTCTATTTAATATCAGAAAAACTATTTTTTTCAGCACATAAAACAATCCAAAACTAAGCGTTATTAAAACTATCAGAGCTAAATATTGCCATAGTTCAACTTTAAAAAGTGATCTGTGCCCTATTTCCGGAATTATTTTCTGCAATTTTACCATATACCAAGGATACATACTTTGGTATATTTCATTTACTTTACCTGAAGTTTCTTTGGAATAATACCAATTATCTTCAATTTTTTCTAAATATATTTCAGGCAT
>JBAZGP010000260.1:0-5369 GCA_041652835.1 Lutibacter sp.
TCAATTTAAAAGAATAGTCTTTTTGTCTTGGTCCAAAAACACGTCCACCACCTCTAAAAACTGGAGATTTAATACTTCCTGCTCGGGCGGTACCAGTACCTTTTTGCTTTTTAATTTTGCGAGTACTTCCAGCAATTTCAGCTCTTTCTTTAGCTTTGTGGGTTCCTTGTCTTTTATTGGCCAAAAACTGCTTTACATCTAAATATACAGCGTGATTATTTGGCTCAATTCCATATACAGCATCAGAAAGTTCCACTTTTCTTCCTGTATCTTTTCCTTGTATGTCTAAAACTGATACTTCCATTATTTCTGAATAATTACATAAGCGTTTTTATGACCGGGAACACATCCTTTAACCACAAGTATATTCTTTTCAGGAACCACTTTTAAAACTCTTAAATTTTGAACTGTAACTTTATTTCCTCCCATTCTTCCAGCCATACGCATTCCTTTGAATACTCTTGATGGATAGGATGATGCACCAACTGAACCTGGAGCTCTTAAACGGTTATGTTGACCGTGTGTTGCTTGTCCAACCCCGGCGAAACCGTGGCGTTTTACAACACCTTGAAAACCTTTACCTTTAGAAGTTGCTGAAACATCAACAAATTCTCCTTCAATAAAAAGTTCAACTGTTAGTTGATCTCCTAATTTATGCTCCTCTTCAAACTCTTGCAATTCAATGACATGCTTTTTAGCAACTGTGCCCGCTTTTTTAAAGTGACCATCTAAAGCTTTATTAGAGCTTTTTGCCGTTTTGTCATCGAAACCAAGTTGAAGGGCTTTGTACCCGTCCACCTCTAAGGTTCTGACTTGGGTGACTACGCATGGACCTGCTTCGATTACTGTACAGGGAATATTTTTCCCGTTTTCGTCGAATAAGCTGGTCATTCCGATTTTTCTACCTATTAACCCAGACATTCTAATTTAATTATTAATTATTATTCTACTTTTATTCAAAAAAAAAGGGTCAAAATCCTTCAACCCTGAATGTATTTTTTACGTTTTTCCTTCGTCAATCGCTCCGGACATGTTGTGCTTCGACTACGCTCAGCAACCTAAAGTACTTAAACTTTAATTTCTACTTCAACGCCACTTGGCAGTTCTAACTTCATTAAAGCATCAATAGTTTTTGATGAAGAACTATAAATGTCCAACAAACGTTTGTAAGAACTCAATTGGAATTGCTCTCTAGATTTTTTATTTACGTGTGGAGAACGCAACACGGTAAAAATCTTTTTATGTGTAGGCAATGGTATTGGTCCGTTTACGACAGCACCAGTACTTTTTACCGTTTTAACGATTTTCTCAGCAGATTTATCTACCAAATTGTAATCGTATGATTTTAATTTTATTCTTATTTTTTGACTCATCATTAAATAATTTAGAGATTATCCTTTAGCTTTTGCGATTACTTCTTCGGCAATGTTATTTGGTGTTTCCGCATAATGTGAAAATTCCATTGATGACGTTGCTCTACCAGATGACAATGTTCTTAACGTGGTTACGTAACCGAACATTTCAGATAATGGAACAGTTGCTTTTACAACTTTTGCTCCGGCTCTGTCATCCATAGCGGTTACTTGACCTCTTCTTCTGTTTAAATCACCTACAATATCTCCCATATTAATTTCAGGAGTTACCACGTCAATTTTCATAATTGGCTCAAGAATTACTGCTTTTGCAGCTCTTGCAGCAACTTTATAACCCATTTTTGCCGCCAATTCAAATGACAATGCATCCGAGTCAACTGCGTGGAATGAACCATCATATAACGTTATTTTCATGCTATCCATTTCAAATCCTGCTAAAGGACCGTTTTTCATAGCCATTTTGAAACCTTTTTCAATAGATGGAATATATTCCTTTGGGACGTTTCCTCCTTTGACTTCATTAACAAATATTAAACCTGTTTCCCCAACAGCAACTGGTTCCATAATAAACTTGATATCAGCAAATTTACCACGTCCTCCAGATTGTTTTTTATAGACCTCACGGTGTTCCGCTTTTGCTGTAATAGCTTCTTTATATTCAACCTGCGGTTGACCTTCGTTTACTTCAACTTTAAACTCACGCTTTAAACGATCAACAATAATTTCTAAGTGTAATTCACCCATTCCAGAAATAATTGTTTGACCTGAGGCTTCATCAGTTTTTACAGTAAATGTTGGATCTTCTTCGGCTAATTTACTTAAAGCCATTCCTAATTTATCAACATCAGCTTTTGTTTTAGGCTCAACAGCAATACCAATTACTGGGTCAGGAAAATTCATCGATTCCAAAACAATTGGAAACTTTTCATCACACAAAGTATCTCCAGTTCTAATGTCTTTAAACCCAACTGCAGCACCAATATCTCCAGCTTCAAGATAATCAATAGCATTTTGCTTATTGGCATGCATTTGATAAATACGTGAAATACGCTCCTTTTTACCAGAACGCGTATTTAATACATAAGAACCCGCATCTAAATGTCCTGAATAAGCCCTAAAGAAAGCCAAACGTCCAACAAAAGGATCTGTAGCAATTTTAAAAGCCAAAGCCGCAAACGGCTCTTTTACAGATGGTTTACGTAACTCTTCTTTATCCGTATTTGGGTTATTACCTATAACACCTTCTTTATCAACTGGTGAAGGCAAGTACCTACAAACAGCATCTAATAAGAACTGTACCCCTCTATTTTTAAATGAAGAACCACAAATCATAGGAATAATTGACATATCCATTACAGCAGCACGAAGCGCAGCGTGCACTTCATCTTCAGTAATAGAATCTTCATCTTCCATGTATTTTTCTAAAAGCTTATCATCATAAGCAGCAACTTCTTCAATCAATTTACCACGTAAAGCTTTAGCCTCGGCTTTTAGTTCTTCTGGAATTTCAATAACATCAAAAGTAGCTCCCAATGTTTCGTCATGAAATATAATTGCACGATTTTTTACTAAATCAACAATTCCTCTAAAGTTTTCTTCATCACCAATATTAATAACGATAGGCACTGCATTAGAACCTAACATTTCTCTAACTTGTTGACAAACACTTAAAAAGTTAGCGCCTTGACGGTCCATTTTATTAACGAAACCAATTCGTGGCACTTTGTAGTTATCGGCCAATCTCCAGTTAGTTTCAGATTGCGGTTCAACACCGTCCACTGCACTAAACAAGAAAACCAACCCATCTAAAACTCTTAAAGAACGATTTACTTCAACAGTAAAATCAACGTGACCAGGAGTATCAATTATGTTAAAATGATAACCTTTAGCATCTGCTGTTGGCACTCCATTTTCTATTGGAAATTGCCATTCACAGGTTGTTGCTGCAGAAGTAATTGTAATACCTCTTTCTTGCTCTTGTTCCATCCAGTCCATAGTTGCAGCACCATCATGCACTTCACCTAATTTATGGGAAACTCCAGTATAAAATAAAATACGCTCTGTTGTTGTAGTTTTACCTGCATCAATATGAGCTGCAATTCCAATGTTTCTTGTATATTTTAAATCTCTTGCCATTTTTAATTATTAAAATCTAAGGTGAGAGAATGCCTTGTTAGCATCAGCCATTTTATGAACATCCACTCTTTTCTTAACTGCGGCGCCTTCTTCTTTTGCGGCAGCTAAAACCTCACCGGCCAAACGTTGGGCCATTGATTTTTCATTACGTTTTCTTGCATATAAAATCAACCATTTAATTGCAATAGACACCTTGCGATCTGGTCTAATTTGCTGTGGGATTTGAAAAGTAGCTCCACCAACTCTTCGGCTGCGAACCTCAACTTGTGGCATTACATTACTTAATGCATCTTTCCAAATTTCTAATGATGATTTTTCCTGATCTTGTTTTTTTGTTTCTACAATGTCTAATGCATCATAAAATACTTTGAAAGCCGTAGATTTTTTACCGTCCCACATTAAGTTATTTACAAAACGTGTCACTAACTGATCGTTAAATTTTGGATCCGGTAAAAGCACTCTTTTTTTCGCTGCTCTTTTTCTCATGTCTTTACATTAAAGTTTTTAAATTACTTTTTAGGGGCTTTTGTACCATATTTAGAGCGACGTTGCGTTCTGCCGTCAACGCCTGCAGTATCTAATGCACCACGTACAATATGATACCTAACTCCAGGTAAATCTTTAACCCTTCCACCTCTAACTAATACTATCGAGTGCTCTTGTAAATTATGTCCTTCTCCAGGAATGTACGCGTTCACCTCATTACCATTTGTTAACCTTACCCTTGCAACTTTACGCATTGCTGAATTTGGTTTTTTTGGTGTTGTGGTATAAACACGTGTACACACTCCTCTACGTTGAGGACATGAATTTAAAGCAGCCGATTTACTCTTCTTAGTTATTTTGGTTCTTCCTTTTCGTACTAATTGCGAAATTGTTGGCATACTGAAATTATATTATGCTCTTTTTTAAAAGAGTTTGCAAATGTACAAATATTTTTTTCTTAATCAAATATGAATATATTTATTTTTTAAATTGATTTTGTATCATATATATAATAGGACTCCTAATCCCAATTAATAATAATTTTAAAACCTGTTTCAAATACCTGTATTGTTATATTGACAATCTTAAAATTCAAAATAAGAATTTACAACTTCAGGGCGCTATAGATTATGAATTGGCTTTGTTAATTTTTATCCACATCAAAGCCTTGTTGAAGGTCTGAAACCAATGTGAAAAAAATTATGCTAATTTAAATTTAACCAATTTTATAATTTTTATCTTCATAATTTATTGCGAAGATTAAGATTGTGCTGGTATGTATTTAATTTCTTTTGTTTTAGCAGCCCAAAATTCATTTAGAATAATATTTTTTTAACTTAATATTTTTTTTAGTTTTAGTCCACTTCATTCCTAAAATACAAGGTTCTTTAGAAAATAACATCAAATCTAAAAGATATTTATTAGCTTAATAATTAAAGTTTAGGCTTTATATTTTTCTCTTATAATTACTATAATAATAAAATCTTTTAAGAATTTAACACTAAAAAGTTTGGTATATTAACAAATTATTAAGATTTTTGACCTAATTAATTCAAATAATTATATAATGAAAACAAAGTTAAATGGTTTTTTAACGCTGTTACTGGCGTTTATGGTGCAAATAACATTTGCCCAAGAAAAAACTGTTACGGGTAAAGTGTCCGATGCAAGCGGACCGTTACCTGGTGTAACAGTTATTATTAAAGGTACCAAAACAGGTACTCAAACCGATTTTGACGGGAACTACTCCATTAAAACTGATAAAGGAGCAGTGCTACAATTCAGCTTTATTGGTTATTCAACTACAGAGCAAACCGTAGGAGCTTCTAATGTTCTTAACGTTTCTATGAAGGAAAGCGCTGAAGCTTTAGAAGA
>JBAZGP010000261.1:0-1087 GCA_041652835.1 Lutibacter sp.
TCAATTAATTTATCAAATGTTTTTTTGTCAATTGAACCCCGGCATAATTTAGAATTTCGTGTGGGTGCCTCATACAGAACGCTGGTATCTGCTTCGCCAGACACTTTTAATTTAGATTATTGGGTTGATAAAGAGAATGAGATTAAAAAGGCGGATTTGACCCAATCGGAAATTGATTTCTCGGTGAAGTTTACTCCAAACAGAAAAACAATTGGCTTTGGTGTGGAACGCAGTGAAGTAACCGACACATATTCCACCTTATTTTTGAATTATTCAAAAGGAATTAAAGGTGTGTTTAATAGCGATTTTGATTACCAAAAAGTTCAATTTTATTACCGTCAGCCTATTTTAATTGGAGGTTTTGGAAGAATGTTCGCCACTTTTGAAGTTGGAAAAACGTATGGCGAAGTGCCGCTTGGGTTACTTAATGTGGTGCCTGGGAATCAATCATATTTTACCATTGAAAATACCTATTCCTTGTTGAATTATTATGAATTTGTGACGGATACTTACGCCTCACTTCATATAGAACACAATTTTAATGGAAGATTCCTTTCAAGAATTCCAATGTTGAGAAAACTTAATTTACGTGAAATTGTTGGTGCAAAAGCAGTTTGGGGAGAAATTAGTGATAAAAATATTGCTTTAAATGCTTCAAGTATAACAAATTATGTGGCACCAACAAAAGCCTATTACGAATATAGCGTTGGAATAGGTAATATATTTAAGGTTTTTAGAATTGATTTTAGCTGGAGAGGAAATTATAGAAATGTTCCAGATGCCAATAATTTTGCCATTAAAGGCGCTTTTGGATTTTATTTCTAAAAATTATTGTGTATTAAAGTTTTGGAGGATATGATTTTTGTATTTTTGAAGATAATCTAATGAAAAGAAAATGGGAGATAAAACCAATAAAACATTCGACATTTTAATTGAAATACCAAAAGGAAGCAGAAACAAATATGAATATGATTTTGTGTTGCGTAAAATCAGATTCGACAGAATGTTATTTTCTTCTATGATGTATCCTGGCGATTATGGATTTATTCCAGAAACATTGGCATTGGATAAAGATCCTTTGGATGTT